>NZ_WFVX01000126.1:0-9914 GCF_015491435.1 Thermosulfurimonas sp. | reverse complement strand
GAAAGTTCGTCCCCTATCCCCCGGGCGAGAGCCGTGGCATAGGGGGAGAGAAAAAAGGGCACGTCCGCCCCGAGGGTGCGGGCCAGCGAAAAAAGTTCCGCCTGGGAAAGATGCCCGGGGTAGAGGGCGGAAAGCCCCCGGAGCACCGCCGCGGCATCGCTTGAGGCCCCACCGAGCCCCGTTCCGGCGGGAATACGTTTCCTGAGCCGGATAAAGACCCCGGCCCGAATTGCGGCCCGCGAAAGGAAGGCCTCCGCGGCCCGGAAACACAGGTTTTCCCTTCCGGGCGGGGCCTCTCCCTTAACCTCCAGGGCGATATCCGTGGCCTTCCTGAGTTCCACCTCGTCACAGAGGGTGATCTTCTGAAAGAGGGTCTCCAGTTCGTGGTAGCCGTCCGGGCGTTTGCGCAGGACCCGCAGGAAGAGGTTGAGCTTGGCCGGAGCGTAAAGCCTCATGAGGTAAGCTTCACATAACGCAGACGAAGCTCGTAAAGAATGCTCTCAAGCAGCCTCTCCTCGTCCGGGGTGAGGTTCCCCCGGGTCTTTTCCCGCAGCATATCCAGGGTGTCGATGGTGTGCCGGGCCAGGGTGAGGTTTACGGTCTTTTCGTTGGTGTCCGGGTTGGGAAGCTCCCCCAGATGGATGAGAGCCGCGGTGTTAAGCGAGAGGATGAAGGTGCTGAAGGTCACCGGAGGCAGGGGTATCGCCTGCTTTTCCCTTTTTTCTCCGTCGCCCATATCCGCGCCTCCTACTTTTTCTTCTTGATGATCACTTCCGTACGACTGACGTACCCTCCGCTTACCGGCTTCCGCTGACTCAGCTGGTCGTGGAGTTTTCGGATGCGGTCGGTACGCACATACTCCTGGGCCCGGGAGAGAAATCTCCGGGCCTCCCCTACCTTTCCGTCTATAAGATAATCCCGGGCCCGCTTGAGGATAGCCCTTTCCCGCTCGGCCCGAAAATCAGCCGCATCCTGAAACCCGAAGAGGGAGGGCAACTTCAACACCCGCGACTCCCCGCACCGGGGACAGGGAGGAAACTCTTCCCCCATCTTCATGAGACGCTCAAAGATCTCCCCGCAAACCTCACACCGAAACTCGTAGATGGGCATTCTGGAAATTCTTCCGGGTGAAACTATTTTTTGTTAGGATAGGGCAAGATCGGCAAGAACACAAGAGGGGAAGTGCATGGCGCTCATCGCTCTCGATTGCGAAGGACCCATAACCTTAAACGACAATGCCTATGAATTTGCCGCGGCCATCATTCCCAAGGGGGGAGAATTCTTCGCCCGCATCTCCCGTTACGACGATTATCTGGCCGATGTGGAGAGGCGTCCGGGCTACAAGGCCGGGGATACCTTAAAGCTCATCCTTCCCTTCCTTAAGGCCTATGGGGCCACCAATCGGGCGCTGCGGGAATTCTCGCAAAAGACCTTAAAGGTTCTCCCCAAAGCGGTGGAGACCCTTAAGGCCCTGAATCGTCTTTCCCCCACCTTCATCATCAGCACGAGCTACCGCCCCTATCTTGAGGCCCTCTGCCAGGTGGCGGATTTTCCTCTGGAGCGGGTCTTTTGCACGGAGGTGGATCTTGAGGCGGTAAAGATTCCTCCCGCCGAGGAAAGGGAGCTTCGGCGGCTCTGCGAGGAGATCCTCGCTCTTCCCCTCATCGAGATTCCCCCCGGGGCCCGGGGCCCTTCGGATCTTTCCGCCGAAAGCCGGCGGGCCCTGGAGCGACTGGAGGAGATCTTCTGGAAGATCCTTCCGGAGATGGAGGCCGGGCGATTCCTGCGCGAGGTGAATCCCGTGGGCGGGGCGGAGAAGGCCCGGGCGGTGGAAGAAGCCCTTGCGGAGACCGGCTCCTCGGCCGCCGAGGCCATCTACTTCGGCGACAGCATCACCGACACCGAGGCCTTGAGCCTGGTGCGCGAGGGCGGAGGCGGGGCCGTGGCCTTTAACGCCAATCGCTACGCCCTTAAGGCCGCGGAATTCTACGTGCTCTCCGAGACCGCGGAACCCCAACGAATCCTTTCCGAGGCCTTCGTCTCCGGGGGGCGCGAGGGACTCATCGGTCTTTCGCCGGGCCCGAACTTTGAGTTCGGTCGCATCCAGCATCCCTCCGAGGAACTCATCCGCCGCAGCGAGGCCTTTCGCAAAGGGGTCCGCGGCGAAGAGATAGGAGCCCTGGGATGATCCCCTTACAGGACAGCCTTCCCCGACGCACGGTTCCGGTGGTCACCTGGGGGCTTATCGCGGTAAACACCCTGGTGTTCCTCCTGGAGACCGCTCTTCCGGAACCCACCCGGGAGCTGGTCATCCAGTATCTGGGCCTGGTTCCGGCCAGACTCACCGATCCGGTCTGGGCCGCGGCCCACGGTTATCCCCCCGGGGCCTATCTCACCCTCTTTACCCATCTCTTCCTTCACGGGGGCTGGGTCCATATCCTGGGCAATATGTGGACCCTCTGGATCTTCGGCGACAACGTGGAAGACCGGATGGGGCACCTGCGGTTTCTGATCTTTTATTTCCTGTGCGGGTTTGTGGCCGCCCTGGTCCATGTACACATGTACCCCCATTCCACCATCCCCACCATCGGGGCCTCCGGAGCCATCTCCGGGGTGCTGGGAGCCTATCTCCTCATGTTCCCCGCCGCCCGGATCGTGGTGATGATCCCCATTTTCATCTTCCCCTTCATCTTCGAGGTGCCGGCGGTGTTCTTTCTGGTCTATTGGTATCTGCTTCAGGTCTTCTCCGGCACCCTCTCTCTGGCCCTGCCGGAGCCGGTGATCGAGGTGGCCTGGTGGGCCCATGTGGGGGGTTTTCTGGCGGGTATGTTCCTTCACCGCTTCTTCTGTCTCCGGGGTCGTTGCTATTACCGCGACGAGGAGATCCCCGGGGTGGTCTCCTATTTTGATCGTATAAACCGTTAAAGGAGGTTTTTGTATGACCGGTTTCGATCTTTTCTGGTTCTTTTTCATCCTGGCCGCCCTGCAGCCCATCCTGCGTCAGAGGTTGCTGGAGGCCGCCCGCCAGCGCATGATCGCCAAGATCGAAAAGATGCGGGGCTCACGGGTCATCCTTCTGGTGCATCGTCAGGAGACCATGAGTCTGCTCGGGTTCCCCATCATGCGTTTCATCGACATCAACGACTCCGAGCAGGTCATCCGGGCCATTCACCTTACCGATCCGGAGGTGCCCATCGACCTGATCCTCCACACCCCCGGTGGCCTGGTGCTTGCCGCCCTTCAGATCGCCCGGGCGGTAAAGAAACATCCCGGAAAGGTCACGGCCTTCATCCCCCACTACGCCATGAGCGGGGGCACGCTCATCGCCCTTGCCGCCGACGAGATCGTGATGGACGAACACGCGGTGCTCGGTCCGGTGGACCCCCAGTTGGGCCAGTTCCCCGCGGCCTCCATCGTGCGGGCCACCCGGGAAAAGCCCCTGGAACACGTGGACGATCAGACCCTGATCATGGCGGACATGGCCGAAAAGGCCCTGCGGCAGATGCGGGAAAACTTAAAGGACCTCCTTTCCGGCAAATACCCCCCGGAGAAGGTGGAGGAGCTTTCCGACCTCCTCACCCAGGGGCACTGGACCCACGACTATCCCATCACCTACGAGGAGGCCAAAAAGCTCGGGCTTCCGGTGCGCAAGGACATGCCGCACGAGATCTATCAGCTCATGAGTCTCTTCCCGCAGCCGGTGCGCCAGGTCCCCTCGGTGGAATTCACCCCCGGTCCCCGACGGGCTCCGGGCTCCCACAATCATCAGTCCATGCTCTCCCTGCTCCGCACCTGGTGGAGCTAATGACCCCTCCCCCTGCCTCCATCCCCGGGACTTGACCCCGGGGATTTTTCTGAACTAAAATTCACAACATGAACCTCCGTTCAAAAAGAAAGGTCTGGCAGGAGGAGGTCCGGCGGGAGATCCTTGAGGCTGCGCTTTCGGTCTTTTCCGAACGGGGCTACCATCGGGCCAGGATGCTCGAGATCGCCGAAAGGGCCGGGGTGGCGGTGGGGACCCTCTATCAATATTTTCCCAGCAAAAAGGCCCTTTACGAGACCCTCCTGCTGGAGACGGTCTCCAGGATCCACCGTCGGGTCATGGAGGCCCTTTCCTCTCCGGGCCCCCCGCGGGAAATCCTGCACCGTTTTCTGGAGGCCAAGCTGGAGATCCTGCGGGAAAACGAACCCGTGCTCCGGCTCCATCTCCGGGAACTCTGGGAGGCCCGTTTCCGGGGGGTCCACACGGAGAAGATCCGCGTCCTGTTTGAGGAGTATCTGGACCGTCTGGCCGGGGTGCTGAGCCGGCTGGCCTCTCCCCTTTCCGCCCATCCCCGCTTTTACGCGGCCCTGGTGGACGGGATAATCGCCACCGCGGTGGTGGAGGCCCTGGAGGGAAGGAGGCCCTTCCCCGAACCCCGGGACCTCTGGGAAATCCTCACCCAGCCCCTTATCCCCCGGGAGAACCGCCATGCATAGCCGACATCGCCAGCTGGCCGCGGCCATCCTGCTCACCATCTTTCTGATCCTCCTGGCGCTGCTGGCCCGTTTTCTCTGGCATCGCCATTATTACGCGGTAACCAACGCCGTGTTCGTGGAAACCGATTCCCTGGTCCTGGTCTCTTTCCAGAAGGTCAACGGCCGACTGCGGCGGCTCTACGTGCCCGAGGGGGCCCGGGTGCAACAGGGGCAGCTCCTGGCCGAGCTGGACAACACCACCTATGCCCTCTCGGTCCGGAACCTGGCCGACCAACTCCGTTCCCTGCGGGAAAAGTCCCGGGCCCTGAGCATAAAGATCCAGAGATTGCGCACGGACCTGCGGTTGCGTCAGGCCCAGATCGAGGACGAAATGGAAAGGTTACAGGCCGAAAGACGGGCCATGCAGAGCGAGGTGGCGGCCCTGGAGGCCGAGCTGACCCAGACCGCACGCGATCTCCGCAGGTTCCGGCGCCTTCTGCGGGAGGGGCTCATCGCCAGGCACCGTTTCGAGGAGATCCAGACCCGATGGCTGAGCCTCACCCAGAAGAAAAAGGCCCTCCTGGCCCGGGTTCAGGCCCTTACCGCGGCCATCCGTTCCACAGTCAAGGAAAAAGAACGCATCCTCAACCAGCACAAACTGATCCGGGAGAATGAAAGGGAGCTTGCGGCCCTGAAGGCCCGCATTCAGGCCCAGGAAAGGGCTCTGGAGGAGGCCCGGGTCCTCCTCTCCTACTGCCGGCTCCAAAGCCCGGTAACCGGCTACATCGCCAAACGCTTCCACGCCCCGGGCGATGTGGTGGGCCCCGGGGAGCCGGTCTATGCGGTGGTGGACTTCTCCAAACTCTATGTCCTGGTGCTTCTTGAGGAAACCAAACTCCGGGGGGTCCGGCCCGGGTGCGAGGCCCGAATCCGGATAGATGCCTATCCCCACCATACTTTCTACGGCGTGGTCACCGCGGTGCTCCCGGCCACCGCGGCCAAATTCGCCCTGGTACCGCGGGACATCTCCGCCGGAGAATTCACCAAAGTGGCCCAGCGCATTCCGGTCAAGATCAAAATTACCCGGGGAGACCTCTCCCTCCTCCGGGTGGGCCTGGGGGGAGAGGTGGAGATCAAGAGGAAATTCTGATGGCCGGCGCTCCGGTTTCCCGGGATTTCTACTATCCGGTCCCTCCCCTCGATCGCGTGCTCATCACCTTTATCGTCATGACCGGTTTCTTCATGGCCATTCTGGACACCACCATCGTGGATATCGTGGTCCCCAAACTGATGGGCCCGCTTTCCACGGATCTTTACGGCATCCAGTGGGTGATCACCGCCTACATGACCGCCGCGGCCACCGGGCTCATCTTCGTGGTGTCCCTGGCTCCCAGGATCGGTTACGCCTGGACCTTCCTTTCGGGCATCTCTCTCTTTACCCTTTCCTCGGCCATGTGCGGCATGGCCGGAAGCCTTCCCTATATGATCTTCTGGCGCGTCGCTCAGGGCCTGGGCGAGGCCTTCATCGCCGCCTCGGCCCAGACCATCCTTCTGGCGGTCTATCCCCCGGAGCGACGCGGGCTGGCCATGGGCATCTTCGGCCTGGGGGTAAGTTTCGCTCCGGCCCTGGGACCCACCCTGGGAGGATTCCTCACCGAACATCTCTCCTGGCGCTGGATCTTTCTCATCAACCTCCCGGTGGGACTCCTTACCCTCACCGGAGGCCTCTTCTTCCTGCCCCGGACCATCGGACGCACCGGCCGCTTCCAGTTCAACCCCGTAAGCTACGTCTTCCTCACCACCTTCACCGTATCCCTGCTCATTCTCCTCTCCAAGGGTCAGCAGCTGGGCTGGTTCCAGTCCACCCTTATCGGCACCCTGGCCTTCGTGGCCGCCCTTTCCCTGGTGGCCTACCTGGCCAGTGAATTCTTTTCCCGGCGCCCCCTCCTGGATCTATCCATCTACCTCATCCCCCGCTTCGGTCTTACCATGGGCTATCAGTTTTTCCTGCTGGGGTTCTCCATGTATCAGATCTTCTATCTCCTTCCCCTTTATTACGAAAACCTCAAGGGGCTCACCACCCTGCAGGCCGGGTTGCACATGCTGGCCTTCGCCAGCTGCATAGGCCTCTTCTCCATCCTCTCCGGCGCCCTCAGCGACCGCTTTAAACCGGAATACCTCCTTCTGCTCAGCTTCCTCCTCTATTCCGTGGTGGGCATCTTCCTCCTGCCGCGCCTCAATTACTACACCCCGGCCCTCCGGGCCGCTCTCTATACCGTGCCTCTGGGCATGGCCATCGGGACCTTCTTCCCTCCCCTGGCCCGGATCGTCCTCTCCGACCTGGGCCCGCGAACCGGACTGGGGGTGGTGCTCATGCACTATCAGCGATTCATAGGGGGCTCCTTCGGCACCGCCATCGCCACCAATACCCTCACCTACCGCACCGATTTCCATTTTCAGGAAATCACCGGGCTCCAGAACCCGGTTCTGGTGGAAAAGGCCATCCGGAAGGGCGCGGCTTTCCTGCAACCCTTCTTCCCCCCTTCCCTGGCCCTGCACAAGGCCAAGGCCCTCATGTTCCGGGTGGAAACCCTCTATGCCGCAAGCTACGCCTTTCAGGACACCTTCCGTCATACCTACTATTTTGCCCTTATCGGGGCCGTTTTTCTCTCCCTTCTGCTCTTTCGCGAACTCTACCTCGGTCGGCGGGAACGAAAGGGGGTGAGAGCATGAGGAGGATCCTTCCCTGGGTCCTGATCTGGCTATGTTTGCTGAGCCGGGTCTCCCCGGCCGGGGAACGGGTGTTCTCCCTGCGGGAATGTCTGAGGCTGGCCCTTTCCCGGTATCCGGCCCTCAAGGCGGCCCTGGCCCGGGTGCGGGCCTCGGAGGAAAGGGAAAAGGCCGCCTTCCGGGAACATCTTCCCCGCCTTTACACCGGCTACGACTATCGACGCTACCGGGACCGGGAGACCCTCACCACCCCCTTCGGTAGCTACCCCATCCGGGGAAGGGAGGAGGCCCTCTTCACCGTAACGGTCAAGCTGCCCGTGTTTCACGGTCTGTCCATCTCCCTGCGTCATCGTCTCCGAAAACTTGAGGTCAACCTCTCCCGGATCGAGGAGGCACGCACCCGGCAGGAACTCATCTTCCGGGTAAAGGAGGCCTATTTTCGCCTGGTTCAGGCCGAACGGGAGGTCGAGCTGGCCCGAAAATCCCTGGAAAGACGCCGGGCCCATCTCCGGGATGTTCAGGGATTCTTCCGGCAGGGGCTGGTGGCCCGAAACCAGGTCCTGCAGACCCAGGCCGAGGTTCAGGAGGCCGAATACCGGCTCCTTTCCGCGGAAAACCGGCTCAGGATCGCCGCCTCCCGTCTGAATCTGCTCCTGCAGCGTCCCCTCTCCGCCCCCATTCGGGTGAAACCGGAATTTCCCCTGGAACCGGTGAACCTGAGCTACGATCAGCTCCTGCGGATGGCGCTGAGCCATCGTCCGGAGGTGAAATCCGCGGTCCTGGCGGTGAAACTCAAGGAAAAGGAACTGGGCCTGGCCCGAAGTCGTTATTTTCCCTGGCTGGATCTTCAGGCCCAGTATTACGTGCGGGGAGATCGGCCGGACCTCTCCGAGAACCCTTACGGCGATCGGGAAAACCTCTGGGTGGGTTTCTCCCTCCGGTGGGAACTCTGGGACTGGGGAATCCGGGCCCGGGAGATGGCAGCGGTACGGGCCGAAATCCTCTCCCGGCAGGCCCTGCTGAGGGAGATCCGGGACCGGGTGGGACTGGAGGTAAGGGAGGCCTATCTTAAGCTCCTTGCGGCCCGCAAGAAGATCCAGGTGGCCCGCAGCGCCCTAGCCGCCGCCCGGGAAAACTTTCGCCTGAACCGGGCCCGTTTCCGCGAGGGGCTAGCCGACACCACGGAGGTCATGGACGCCGAGACCCTGCTCACCCGGGCCCAGACCCAGGAAATCGCCGCCCTGGCCGACTACGAAATCTCCCGCGCCCGGCTGGCCTACGCCGTGGGGCTACCGGACCTTCCCCGGGGTTCTCCGACTCCGCCGGCGGACCACCCCCACGCCGAAAAGACCCAGGCTGAGTAACCCGGCCGCCGCCGGAAGGGGAACCGCATGCACCCTGAACCCGTCCCCGCTAAAGGAAAACTGAAACTGAGAAAAATCTATCCCCTTCTGCCAGGCAATGGAAAGGGAGGGGGAAGGATCGGACTCGTTAACGGTGTAAGCCGCCATCCCGGGCTGCGAGGTCCAGACATAGGTGTCGGGATTACTGTCTCCGCTCGTATCCCAGGCCACATAGATATCGTAAGTCCCGGGGGAAAGATCGAAGGACCGGGTAACACTCGAATTGGCCGAAATCGCAAGACCACTCGAAACCCAGGAATGGTCGGTAGAAGCTATCCCCACCCAGTAGGTCCTGCTATCGGCATTGGCGAATACGGCCGTAAAACTAACCGTACCATTATTATCCCCATCCACAAATTCCACATAGAAACCCGGAAGGGTCGAGGCCCGCACCCCTGAAACCAGGAGCAGGAAGGCCACCCCCAGCCATAACCCCCACCAGATCCCCTTAACCCTTCTCCGCCTCATTTAGCACCCCTTATTTAAAATTCATTTTAATTCAACTTTTTTCTAACCAGAGGCTTAGAGAGTCTTTTATCATCTTCCACCCGGGGCTGTCAAGATCATCCTCTTTTTAGTTGCCGGATGAAAGGAGCCTTTTTCGAAAAAGGGCCGCTCCCGCCAGCCCGGAACCCAGGAGCAGAGCCGCCCCGGGAAGGGGGACCACCGGGGCTCCCTTCTGGGCATAAAGGGTCTGTATCTCCTCCGGGCTTAAGGCCGTGGACCAGACCGTAATCTCATCCATCACCCCCTCGAAGTAATTGTCGCTTCCCGCAAGATCAAGCCCCAGATAAAAGGGCTGGATGAGACCCTGAACCGTTTTTTCGATGGTGGTCTGCCCTACCTGGATGCCATCCTGATAAAAGGTGAGAGTGCTTCCGTTATAGCTTACAGCCACAAAGTGAAATTCTCCCACCTCTACCATGGCCTCGGGAGTAAAATACTGATCATACCAGCCGTTGATCCGGGAGTGTCCGTATCCGTTCTTAAACTCCAAGTTAAAAGTGTTCCAGGAATCTCCCCCGAAGGTCACAAACCCGAGCCAGCCAAGATTATCCGTATTCAGGGTGGAAGGATTGGCCCAGCCGGCGATGGTGAAGGAATTGGTGGGCCACCTGTAATCCTGCGTGGTCACAAGATAGGCCTGCCCTCCCGAGGCGAAGGAAAGAGCCTGCCCCCTGGGCCCGGAAACCAGGGAAAGAGACCCGGAATTCTGAACACTCATCTCCCATGTCCCGGAGGCTCCCCACCCCCGATAAGGATCTTCGGGATCATCAAAGGACCACCAGGCCACAAGGGACTCGAGCGGCAGGGGGGCCGAAG
>NZ_WFVX01000125.1:0-2416 GCF_015491435.1 Thermosulfurimonas sp. | reverse complement strand
AATGTGGTGCACCGACCTACCCTTTCCGGCGGAAAGGGTTATAGTATTACCGGACACCACGAACTTTTGATTCCGCTCCTGTACGGGGCCATCCTGGAAGGATGGGAGGAAGAAGATGCCGATCTATGAGTTTGAATGTGAGGCCTGCGGGGAAACCTTCGAGGAACTGATCTTCGGTTCCGCGGAGGGGGTAAAATGCCGAAAGTGCGGCAGCGAAAGGGTGCGGCGGGTCATGTCCGCCTTCGGGTTCAAGAGCGGGAGCAAATTCGTGAGTTCGGGCCCGGGAGGAGGGGCCTGTAGCGGTTGTGCCGGAGGAACCTGTAGCACCTGTCACTGATGAAGAAGATCCTGCGCGTTGGTACCCGCGGAAGCAAACTGGCTCTGGCCCAGACGGGCTGGGTCATCACCCAGATTCGGGAACGCTTTCCGGATCTGACGGTTGACACGGTCATCATCAAGACCAAGGGAGACAAGATCACCGATGTCCCCCTGGCCCGGATCGGGGGCAAGGGTCTTTTCGTAAAGGAAATCGAGGAAGCCCTTTTACGGGAGGAGATAGATCTGGCGGTCCACAGTCTCAAGGATGTACCTTCCGAACTTCCCCAGGGGCTTGAACTTGCGGCTTTCCCCGAACGGGAGGACCCGAGAGACGCCCTGATAGGCTCCGGGGTGAAGTCCGTTCTCGATCTTCCCCGGGGGGCCCGGGTAGGCACCAGCAGTTTGCGACGCCAGGCCCAGTTGAGGCGTCTGCGCCCGGATCTTCGAATCCTCCCCCTGCGCGGGAACGTGGACACCCGTTTACGCAAGCTTCAGGAGGGCCAATACGAGGCCATTCTCCTGGCCGAGGCCGGACTGCGGCGTCTGGGAATACCTGTGGAAAGGGTATCTCTCCCCCCCGAAGAGATGCTTCCCGCGGTGGGGCAGGGGATACTGGCCCTGGAGATAAGAAGTGACGATGCTGAAACCCGGAAGATCGTATCCTTCCTGCATCATCCCGAAACAGCCTTTTGTGCCCGCGCGGAGAGGGCCTTTTTGCGCCGACTGGAGGGAGGCTGTCAGGTACCCTTGGCGGCCCATGCCCGTCTTTCCGACGGACAGCTTTATCTGGAGGGATTCATCGCCGATCCGGAAGGGCGGAGATTCTATCGGGAAGGCCTTACAGGCAGCCCCCAAGAGGCCGAGGATCTGGGTTTTCGTCTGGCCGAAATTCTCCTTTCTCGGGGAGGACAAGAAATTCTCGAGGAACTCCGGTCATGAAAAAGGGAAAGGTTTATCTGGTAGGGGCCGGGCCCGGCGATCCCGGACTTATTACCCTTAAAGGGGTTCAGGCCCTTCGAAGGGCCGAGGTGGTCATTTACGATTATCTGGCCAATCCTCGCCTCCTTTCCTTCGCGCCACCGCAGGCGGAAAAGATCTATGTGGGAAAAAAGGGAGGGCATCACACCCTTTCCCAGGAGGGCATTAACCGGCTTCTGGTGGAGAAGGCCCTGGCCGGGCAGGTGGTGGTACGGCTTAAAGGCGGGGATCCTTTTGTATTCGGACGTGGGGGGGAGGAGATCGAGGCCCTGTTAGAGTACGATATTCCTTTTGAGGTGGTTCCGGGAGTGACCTCGGCTCTGGCGGTTCCGGCCTATGCCGGGATCCCGGTTACGCATCGCCACTATACTTCCACTTTAGCCCTGGTCACCGGGCACGAGGCCGAAGGTAAAAAGGATTCAGCCATCGATTGGGAGGCCCTTTCCCGCATCGGGACCCTGATTTTCCTTATGGGTATGAAAAATCTCCCGCGGATATGTGAGAACTTAAAACGCCAGGGACGTTCTCCGGAGACCCCGGTGGCGGTCATTCAATGGGGGACCACGCCTCGTCAGAAGGTGGCCCAGGGTACCCTTTCGGATATCTCCGAACGGGTCAAGGCTGCCGGGCTTTCGGCCCCGGCCATTATCCTGGTAGGCGAAGTGGTCAAGCTGCGCGAAAGATTCCGGTGGTTTGAGGACCGCCCTCTCTTTGGTAAACGCATCCTGGTAACTCGTACCCGGGAACAGGCCAGCAAACTCAGCGAGCGTCTGGAGGAGCTGGGGGCCGAGGTCCTGGAGATCCCCACCATCAAGATCGTTCCTCCAGAAAGTTTTGAGGAACTAGATCAAGCCATCCAGGAAATAGAAGGTTTTGACTGGTTGATTTTTACTTCTCAGAACGCGGTCCGTTATTTTGGGGAGAGGCTTTATGCCGCAGGAAAGGACGCCCGCGCCCTTTCCAAGGCCAAGATTGCGGCAATCGGCACCGCCACCGCAGAATCCTTGAAGGAGATAGGTCTTTCCGCGGATCTTATCCCCCGGGAATTTCGGGCCGAGGGGCTCATCGAGGCCTTCTTGGGCGAGGACCTTAAGGGGCGGAGGATACTTCTTCCCCGTGC
>NZ_WFVX01000124.1:0-16791 GCF_015491435.1 Thermosulfurimonas sp. | reverse complement strand
CTCGAAGAACCCTGCCCCGGGGAATGTCCCCTGAGGAGCATCCTGGCCACCGGACAACCCCGGGTATGTATCCATCGCCACCGCCATGAGGAAATCCAGCGTTACGAAAAAATCCTGGCCTCCCCGGTGTACGACACCCGGGGACACCTGCGGGGCATCGCGGAGATCCTGGTGGACATCACTCCTCAGATAGAGGAAGAACGGCAAACCCGCAGAGAACTCGAATCTTTGCTCGAGGCCCTGGATACCCCCAGGCTGGGAATCCTCATCCTTGACGGAACTTCCAGGGTGATCTGGGCCAATCAGGGCACCGAGGTCCTCTTCGGCCTTCCTCGAGACCAGATCCTGGGGAAGGATCGAACCACCCTTCTGGATGGGAAGACAGGCCCTGGAGAGGAGGGAGGGAGCCGGGAGATATATCTTTCTCCTCAAGGGTCCCTCCCGGGACGCTGGCTGGAGGGCTTCAGCCATCCCATCCATAAAGGACTCTATGCCGGAGGACGGGTGGAATTTTATCGGGATATTACCCCGCGCAAGCAGATGGAATTACAACTCCAGGAGGCCAGGAAAAGGGAGGCCCTGTGCCGGGTGGCCGGCGGACTGGCCCATCAATTCAATAACCTCCTTATGGTCATCCAGGGCCTCAGCGAGCTGGTGCTTCTGGATCTGGGTCAGGAACACCGCCTATCTTCCCATATTCAGCGCATCCTCCAGGCCTGCCACCGGGGAGCGGAGATCATCCGTAAACTCCTCTCCTTCTCCGGCCAGAGGGTAGAACCCGAACAAACCCTGAATCTTTCCGAATTCCTGAAAAGAGCGGAACCCTTGCTGCGCAGTTCCGCTGGAAAGCGGATCAAACTGTATGTGGAAGTTCCCCCCGAACCCCTTCTCCTCAGGGGCAATGAAGAGATATTGCTCCAGATCCTTCTTCCCCTGGTGGCCAACGCCCGCGAAGCCATGCCCCGGGGAGGAGAACTCCGGATGAAGGCCTATCGTAAGGACCGGGAAGTCTGCCTGGAGATAAAAGACACCGGAAGGGGCATCCCGGAGGAGGATCTCCCCCATATCTTCGATCCCTTTTTCACCACCAAGGAGCTGGGAGCCGGGCTGGGGCTCTCGGTAGTCTCGGGATCGGTAAGGGCCCTTAAAGGACGCATCGAGGTGGAAAGCTTCCCCGGTCGGGGGACCCTCTTTCGCCTGTATTTCCCTTCAGTCTAGTCCCGTAGGGAAAGGTGCTCCCGGATATAGTTCACCACCTCCCCGGGATCGTCGAGCACGGTGAACAGGGCGAGATCCGACTCGGAGATCTTTCCCCCGGAAAGGACCGTGTTTCGCAGCCACTCCACCAGTCCCTGCCAGTATTCGCGCCCCACCAGCACCACCGGAACCGGACGAATCTTGCGGGTCTGAACCAGGGTGATCACCTCAAAGAGTTCGTCCAGGGTACCGTAACCCCCGGGAAGGAACACAAAGGCCACCGCATACTTGGCCATGAGCACCTTGCGCACGAAAAAGTAGCGCACCTCCAGCTTCAGGTTGGCATAGGGATTGGGCTCCTGTTCCAGGGGAAGCCGGATGTTGATGCCCACGGACCAGCCTCCGGCCTCGGCGGCCCCCTTGTTGGCGGCCTCCATAACCCCGGGGCCTCCGCCGGTGATTACGGAGAAACCCGCACGGACCAGTTCCCGGGCGATCTCCTCGGCTTTCTCGTAACAGGGGTCCCCGGGGCGAACCCGGGTGGAGCCGAAGATGGTTACCGCCGGATAGACCCGGGGAAGCTCCTCGAACCCCTCCACAAACTCGGCCATGATTTTGAAAAGCCGCCAGGATTCCCGGGCGGCCAGACCGTTTAATACGTATTGTTTTTCGTCTAACTCCTCTCTCATTCCCGGAACTCCCGCCAGACTTTGAGGGTTTTTATATCCTGATCCAGCACCCGGAGCAAGAAGTTCTCCAGAAGCTTCTCCGCTTCCCGCCAGAGATCCCGGGAAAGTACCACCCGGCTCAGGGCCTCCGGGGAAAGACGTCTCCAGGAACGCAGGAGCCCCCGCACCGGCCCGGACAGAGGCTGATCCTCCTCCCGGGCACATTCCGCACAGACCGCCCCTCCGCGCCGGAAAGAGAAATACACCCTTTCGGCCAGGGTCCTCTCACAGACCAGACAGACCTCCATTTCCGGGGCCCAGCCCAGGAGCGTAAGCAGACGATATTCGAAATAGGCCTTGAGACCCGGGATCTCCGGGGTTCGATCCAGGGTCTCCAGGGCCTCCCGCAGAAGGGGAAAGATCTCCCGTCCCTCGGCCGGAGGAGAAGACCGTTCGCACAGCTCCAGGAAATAGGAGGCCAGCACAAAGGCTCGGGGATGGGTGCGCAGGGTTTCCGGAGCCCAAAGAAGATCCGCGGCCTCAAGGATAGGGGCCAGCCCCCGCCGGGGGGGACGCAGATAGACCCGCAGAAGATGTCCGGGTTCCAGTTTGTTCACAAACCGGCGCCGGCTCCGCCGGGCCCCCTTGGCCACAGCCGCAAAACGTCCTTTCTCCCCGGAGATGAACTGTATCCAGAGATCGCTTTCGGAGATCTCCTGCACCGAAAGGACCAGGGCCTCAAAAGGCTTGAGCACCTCAGAATTTCCAGAAATAAAAAATCAGCGCTAAAACCAGTAAAACCCCCAGAACCGCAACCACCCACCAGAGCTTGCGGGAGGAGGAAACTTCTCCCCGGGTAGGCCCCAGAGTATCCCGGCCCTTCTGGGGACGCACTTCCCGATAACGGGCCAGAACATCACCGGGATCCAGCCCCACCGCCTCGGCATAGGCCCGAAGATACCCCACGATATAGACCTCCCCGGGTAGTTCCTCCCAGCGTTCCTCCTCGATGGCTTCCAGGAAACGGCAACTGATCTTGGTCTCAGCGGCAATTTCCGGCAAGGAGAGCCCCTGACGTTCCCTTATCTCGCGTAAATAAGCACCCAATCCCGTTCCGGAAGACATTAAATAAATACCTTAATGAAAGTCTGTTCTTTAAGCTCTTTTATCCACTTTTGGAAATATTCGTCAAGGGCTTGTTGATAGAGCTTCTGACGGATCTCCTCCTGAACCTCGGCCAGGGGCTTGGTGGGCTGGGCCTTAACCGAAAGGACCCGGAGGATATACCACCGATTACCCACCCGCACCGGTGGAGTAATCTCTCCGGGCCGGGCCCCGGACAGGACCTTGCGCATCTCCGGAGCCAGTTCGTTGAACTTAAAACGCCCCAGATCCTTTCCGCTTCCGGGAATTTCGGTGTACTTGCGGGATACCACCAGAAAATCGCCCCCTTTCTGGAGCTCCTTCCAGGCCTGACGGATGCGCCCCTCATCCGAAGTAACAATGGCGGCAAGATGATATATCCGCTCCTCACTGGAGAGATAATGCTCCCGGTAGTAGCGTTTCACGTCCTCATCGGTAATTACAATACGGGCCTGTACACTTACCTGAATCAGTTTCATCTTGCGCAGCTGTTCCCTTATCTGTTTGCGGTATTCCTCCGGGGTCAACCCCTGCTCCTTAAGGAAACGACGGAAGGCCTCCCGGCCCCCCAGGCGTTTTATAACCCTCTGCAGGAAGGCCTCCACTTCCTGGTCGCTCACCCGGATCTTATACTTACGAACCGCCTGTTCGATGAGTTTCTCCTGGATGAGCCTTTCCAGCACCTCCTTTCGGATCTGGTGTACTATTTTCTGTTCCTCCAGAGGGTCCTTAACCCCGGCCAGATACTTCCGATAGAGGGGAAGGGCCGCCTCATCCACCTCGGAAAGGGTGATGACCTCGTTATTCACCACCGCAGCGATGCGGTCCACTATCTTGCCCCAGGCTGTCCCCCAGAACAGCAGCATCAGACACCAGCATAAAAGCCCTCTTTTAGTGAGCATGGATTTCCTCCGGCAGGATTTCTCCTAGATTTTAACCGCGGAGAAGCCGGGCCGCACGCAGGGCTTCGGCCAGCACCGGCCCCTGAACCCGCACCCGGAGCTGCCCTTTACGGGTATAGCGCACCCAGCGAAATCCCTCGGAAAGGGCTCGGATACCCCGGCGGTAAAACTCCTCCGGTCCTCCGAGGTGGAAGACCAACTCCTCTCCCCGGGCCTCCAGTTTGAGAACGCGCAGATGGCGAAGAAGGATTTTCAGACGGGTAAGATCCAGGAGATGACGGGCCTCCGGGGGAGGATCCCCGAAACGATCCTCCAGGGCCTCCTCGAAACGGCCCAACTCCTCCTCGGTTCGCACCAGGGAAAGTTCGCGGTAAAGGTGCAGGCGCTGTTCCACGTCCGGCACGTAGGTCTCCGGGAAATAGGCGGGGATCCGCAGGTTGACCTCGGGTTCCGGCACCTCCTCGATCCTTTCGCCCTTGAGTTCCCGCACCGCCTTTTCCAGGATCTCCAGGTAGAGATCATAGCCCACCGCGGCGATATGTCCGGTCTGGGCGGTTCCGAGCAGGTTCCCGGCCCCCCGGATCTTGAGATCACTCAGGGCCAGACGGAAACCGGACCCCAGCTCGGTAAACTGCAGCAGGGCCTTAAGACGCTTCCGGGCCTCCTCGGTGAGCCCGGTAAGGGAGGGGACCAGAAGATAAGCGTAGGCCTGCACGTTCCCGCGCCCCACCCGTCCCCGAAGCTGGTAAATCTCCGAAAGCCCGAAACGATCGGCCCGGCAGACGATAATGGTGTTGGCCGAAGGGATATCCAGTCCGCTTTCGATGATGGTGGTACAGACCAGGACATCTATTTCCCGCCGCACAAAACGAGCCATGACTTCCTCGAGTTCCCGCGGGGGCATCTGACCGTGCGCCACCGCCACCCGGGCCTCGGGGACCAGGCGTTTCACCCAGCTTGCCAGGGCCGAAAGCCCCCGCACCCGGGGATAGACGAAAAAGACCTGGCCTCCCCGGGAAAGCTCTCGCTGAATAGCCTCGCGCACGATTTCGGGCTCCATCTTGGCCAGCACGGTCTTTACCGGAAGGCGCCCCGGGGGAGGGGTTTCGATCACCGAAAGATCCCGAATCCCCAGGAGGGACATCTGCAGGGTCCGGGGAATGGGAGTGGCGGAAAGGGCCAGTACATCCACGGTCTTCTTGAGTTCTTTGAGGCGTTCCTTGTGTCGTACCCCGAATCGATGTTCCTCATCGATGATCAGGAGTCCCAGATCCCGGAAACGCACATCCGGGGAAAGGAGACGCTGGGTCCCGATGATCACCTGGATCTCACCGGAAGCCAGGGATCGCAGGGTTTTCCGTTGCTCCGCCTGGGGACGGAGCCGGGAAAGTATCCCCACCCTTACCCCGAAAGGCCCCAGACGCTCGGAGAAGGTCCGGTAGTGCTGCTCGGCGAGCACCGTGGTAGGCACCAGCACCGCCACCTGTTTCCCGTCACGCACGGCGAGCATAGCGGCCCGCAGGGCCACCTCGGTCTTCCCGTAGCCCACATCCCCGGCGAGCAGCCGGTCCATGGGCCGGGGGCTCTGCATATCCGAAAGGACCTCGGCGATAGCCGCTTCCTGATCCGGGGTCTCCTGATAAGGAAAGGTGGCCTCGAATTCCCGAAAAACCAGATCCGGGGGAGAGAAGGCGTGCCCCCGGGCCACGCGACGGGCGGCGTAAAGGGCCACCAGCTCCTGAGCGATCTCCTGGATGGCCTTCTTGACCTTCTCCTTACGCCGGGCAAAGGCCTTTCCCCCCAGTCGATCCAGGCGGGGCGGACGATCGTCCACCCCCACATACCGGTGGATCTCCCCCAGACGATCCACCGGGAGATAGAGCTTGTCGCCCTGGGCGTATTCCACCAGAAGGAATTCTCCGGGAACCCCTCCGATCTCAAGCCTTACCAGCCCCCGATAGAGGCCGATTCCATGTTCCCGGTGCACCACATAATCACCGGGGCGTAATTCCTCGAGCTGAAGCGCCGCCCGAAGCCGACGGGGACGCTCGGTACGCGGAGATTTCCCGAAGAGTTCGCTCTCGGATAGAACCACCAGGGTCATCTCCGGCCAGAAAAACCCCTCGGGCAGATCCCCTACCACTACCTCCACCGGAACGATCCAGCGAAAGTCCCGCAGGGGGGCTTCGCACACCGGAGGCGCTTCCTTGAGGATCTCCTCCTGGACCAGAAGTTCAGCCAGGCGTTCCGCCGAGGTGGGGGCGGAGAGGACCAGCACCAGGTGGTCTCCCTCCTCCAGCACCCTTCGAAGGAGGGCGAGCCCCCGTTCGAGCCCCCGGGCGGGCAGATCCGGGGAGATCAGAACCGAGGCCGGACGCAACCCCGGATCGAGGGAATCGGCCACCGGCAGTTCCCGCACCTCCATCCTCACCGAATCCCGGAACATGCGCTCCGTTTCCTCCGGGGTAAGAAAGACCTCCTCGGGTTCCACCAGGAGTTTTCTTTCCATCCGGCGGGCCGCCGCCAGAATCCTCTCCCAGCAAAAGGACACCTTCTCCCGGAGTCTCTCCGGTTCAAAGAGGACCACCGGAACCCCTGCCGGGAGAAAATCCCTCAGACTCTCCAGGGAGGGAAAGAGCAGGGGCAACCAGAATTCCCCCGGTTCCAGGAACTGACGCCGGGCCACCTCCTCCCGCAGGCGAAACACCAGCTCCGAGGGACGGCGACGGCTCTCGGCTCTGAGCCGCAGTTTTTCATAGACGGATTCCGCATTCCCGCTCAGGAAGACCTCGCGTACCGGAAAGATATAGGCCTCCTCCAGGGTCTGAAGGGTGCGCTGGGTCTGGGGATGAAAGACCCGGATTTCCTCCAGCGTATCCCCGAAAAAGTCCAGCCGCAGCGGCCCCTCATAGCCCGGAGGCCACAAATCGATTACTCCCCCTCTTACGGCCAACTCCCCTACCCGTTGCACCACACCGGAGCGTTCGTATCCCAGCCCCACCAGTTTTTCCAGAAGGGATTCCCGGGGGAAATCTTCCCCGGGAACCAGATATTCATAGACCTCGCGCAGGACCCCGCGGGGAGGCAGCCGTCGCAGGATGGCCTCCACCGAGGTGGCCACCAGGCCGGGCCTTCCGAGAAGAAGATCCGCCAGGACCTCCATCCGGGAAGCTTCCTCCTCCGGGGAGGGCAGGACCTCGGCAAAGGGAGGGTGTTCCGGTGCCGGAAAGAGCTTGATCTCTAAGGAGGAAAAGACCCTGAAGGCCTGAACAAAGGCCCGGGCTTCTTTATCTTCGGGAAAAAGAAGGAGGAGGGTCTGGGGAAGGGTTAAGCGGGATAGGAGCAGGGCCAGGGAGACCGGCCGGAGTCCACCCAGCCGGAGCACCGGCCCCTCGCCCCGCAGACTCTCCTGGAGCCGTGAGAGTAGGGATCTAACCCCCCGCTCTCGGGCTGCCCCGAGCTCCGGAGATTCACCACCCGTCTCCGGCCATATCTGCACCGCCTAACCCACACCTTCGGCCCGGAGAAATAAAACCCTTCCAACACCGCCGAATCGAAACTAAAGGGCCCGGCTTTCCGCCAGGGGATACACACTAACCACCCGATGTCCGCCCCGGGACTCGAATTTCACCACCCCATCGATCTTGGCAAACAGGGTAAAATCGCGTCCCATACCCACGTTCACCCCGGGACGAATCCTGGTCCCCCGCTGGCGCACCAGGATGTTTCCGGCCCTGACCACCTGACCGTCGTAACGCTTAACCCCCAGGCGCTTGCTGTGACTGTCGCGCCCGTTTCTCGAGGCCCCACCGGATTTCTTATGGGCCATAACTTACCTCCTACCCCACAATCTCTTCGATACGGAGCACGGTGTAGTACTGCCGGTGCCCGCGCTTGCGTTTATAATTTTTACGCCGTTTCTTCTTAAAGACAATGATCTTCTTGCTCCTGCCCTGCTCCAGGATGGTGGCCTTCACCCGGGCTCCCTCTACCAGAGGCGTTCCCACCCGGGGCTCTCCCTCGCCGGCCACCAAAAGCACCTCGGAAAGCTCTACCGTATCCCCCGGCTCCCCCAGAAGTTTTTCCACCCGAAGGACCTCACCCGGAGCCACCTTGTACTGTTTTCCACCCGTCTTGATCACCGCAAACACCACGACCCCTCCTTCCGCGAAATCCGCTGCATTTTTATGTCTCTTCAGCGGATTGTCAAGGCCCGCCGATCTCCCTCCGGGGTTTCCCCAGATAGTATCCCTGCGCCAGATCGATCCCTACCTCCCTGACCTTGCGAAAGATTTCCTCATCCTCCACGAATTCGGCGATGGTCTTAATATCCAGGGTCCGGGCCAGGGTCACCGCACTCTGCACCAGGGCCAGATCCACCTTGTTCCTGGCCATGGAACGGATAAAATCCCCCTCGATCTTAAGATAATCTATGGGAAAATGTTTAATATAGGTAAAGGAAGAAAAACCGGAACCAAAATCATCCACTGCAAATTTAAAGCCGTCTTTTTTAAGCTTACGTACAAAATCACGCAAAATTTTTAGATTCTTTACTGTTTCTCGCTCCGTAAGTTCGAAAACGATTCTGTGCGGAGGGACATCATATTTACGCAGGATATGCCGCACCTCCTCGATAAAGGAGGGAAGCACCAGGGACTTGGGCGATAGATTGAAGAAAAATTCCACCTCGGTGGATTCGGCGGAGATCTTTCGAACCGCATTCTCCAGCAGGGTGAGATCCATCCGCTGGAGAAGACCACTGGTCTCGGCGATATGGATAAACTCCCGGGCCGGGAGAATCCGACCATCGGGTTGTTCAATACGCATAAGCACCTCGTAGGCCCGGGCCTCCAGGGTATGCACATCCACTATGGGCTGGAAGTAGGGCAAGACCCTCTTCTCTTCCACCGCGGTGGAGAGGATGGAGCTCTTCTTCAGGACCTCCTCGGCGATAAGGGACAGATCCTCCGGACTGGGAAGGGCCACCTTGTTCTTGCCCTCCCTCTTGGCCTTGTAAAGCATGTTGTCCGCGATAAGGAAAAGCTGCTTGGCATCCCGGGCATGGTCCGGAAAAACAGCGATCCCGATGGAAGCCGTGGCCTTGACCTTTCGCCCCTCCGGAGAAACCAGGGAGAATTCTTCGATATTCTTGAGAAGACGCAGGGCCACCGAGTAGGCCTGTTCCTCGCCGGCATAGGGCAGAACCATGGCAAACTCATCGCCCCCGTAACGGGCCACCAGATCCTCCTTCCGGAACATGTCCCGAAGGATACCGGCGATCCCCTTGAGCATCTGATCGCCAAACTCATGGCCGTAGGCATCGTTGATCAACTTGAAATTGTCTATATCCACGATTAGAAAGGCAAATTTATAATTATGTCTCCGGGCCCTCTCCACTTCGTAATCCAACAACTCCCAGAGGACCCGCTGATTGTAAAGCTCGGTAAGGGGATCGCGGGTGGCGTAGTATTCCAGCTCCTTGGTGTACTTGTGGATGGCCTTGGCTGAGCCCACAATATTGAGCAGCGTGGGAAGCACACTCTGCACCGCCAGCCCCTTGATCTCGCTCTGGACATCCAGGAGATTCATCCCCAATCCCAGCGCTCCGCCTATCAGAGGCTTCTCCAGCACCAGGACCCGGGTATAGGCCTCCAGGTCCTCCACGGGACGTTTCTCCGGGGAGCGTTTGGTTTCCACCTCCCGGTGGATATAAGTAATGCCCGCTTCCTTCTCCCAGGCCCCGGATGACCGCAAATGTTTCTCGATCAATTCCTCCACCCTCCGCTGACAATCCCCGTGCACCCTGGTGTTCCAGAAAATATAGGCGTAAAAATCCTCCCCCTCCTCCCTGAAGATCACAAAAAAGAAGGTAAAACATATCTTGTCCGAAATACCATCCAGAGCATTTATTACTATATACTCCCAATCTATAACCGCTTCGGAAGTAATAACAAAGTTTTCGAGAAATTTCATTTGGAATTCAAGAATATCTTTGTCTATAGCGATCTTTCGCACTCGATCCACGAAATAAGCCACCTCGTCTCTTATGGAATTGAATTCCTGGAAGCTGAAGTCGATCCTTTCGATGTTCAGTTCGGAAAGATCCGAGACCTTGCGAATGCGTTCCAGTTCGCGGTGGAGGCCCTCGATCTTTTTACTTATCTTGGTGCGAAGCACATAACTTATCAGGGCAGCCACCAGCAGGGGAAAAACGAAGAGCAACCCCAGGATAACCAGGATCTTCCGTTTTATGTAACTGAATTCGCTCTCCAGGTCGTATTCAATCTGAATGACTCCCAGGATATCCCCGGACTTGGCCTCGGTATGGCAGGCTATGCATTCGTATTTGGCCACGATGGGCTTGACCAGAAAAAGACGGCTTTCTTCCAGCTGTCTCCATTCTTTTCCCTGCGTGAAAGCCCTTCTCACCTTCGGAAGGCCATTAAGATGCTGCATGGAACGGGGAGTAAAGAGATAGATCTTTACCTGATTGTTCTGATTCAGGCTTTCAAAGATCCGGATTATTTCCAGGAGCTCCGAGGACTTGACCCCTTTGCGCATAAGCTGATAAAGGCTGTTAAAGATGGTCTCGGAGACGGTATAGGCATTCTGCAGGGCCACGGTCTCCAGGCCTTTTTTCATTTCCAGATAAAGGGAGACACTGATCAGGACCGAGCCTATCAGGGCACCACAGAAGGCCACAAAGACCAGAAAACAGGAAAGTCTCTTGGAAATAAAGATACGATTACCTTCTTCCGTCTCGGAAGGCGCCGTCAAACCAAATCTCCGTGGGCCCGATTTTTCTATAGATTTGAAACTTTAAATGATTTCGTCCTCCCCGGCAATATATTTTCGGCGGCAGCGCTCCAGGACCTCAAAGAGAAGACCGATCACCTCGGCAAAGACCGGATAGAGTTTTTCTTCCAGCCACTGCAATCTCCTCTCCATGGCGCAGCCGGCCCCGCATTCCCGCAGGAATTGTTCGTACTCATCGACCAGACTGTGGAGCTTTCGGTGCGGATCCTGGACCCTTTCCACCAGGGCCGCTATCTCCGGATCGCGGGGACGCCAGACCGCCAGCACCCTCCCTAGGTAGCAGCGGGTGGGGTCCCTTTCCACCTGTGGAACTTCGTTCTTGAGCACGGCCTCGATCACCCGACAGCGCCACATGATATGGGCGAGCACCGCCTCCTGAAGGGCCAGAGCGCAGGGTAGCCCCTTTATCTCCAGACCGCCTTCCTTTACCTGAAAGAGCTGGTTTATTCTCTCCAGTTCCTCCACGCTCTCCTTAACCCCCTTGAGGGTAAAGTTGAGCTCGGTGCTCAAATCCGAGAAGGTGGCTGCGGTGCCGGTAAGACGCTCCGACTGCTGCGACAGCCCTTCCACCTCGGAGACCACCCGTTCCAGACTCCCCGAGATCTGGGAGACCACCGCCGTCTGTTCCTCCACCGCGCTGGCGATAGTGTTGGCGTGTTCGTTGAGTTCCACCACGGTACGGGTAATCTCGTCCGTGGCTGATACCGCCTGTTCCACGCCCTCCTGGATTCTCCGGATGGTCTCGGTGATACGCTCCGTGGCCTCGGCGGTCTGGCGGGCCAGTTCCTTGACCTCGTTGGCCACCACGGCAAAGCCCTTGCCGGCCTCCCCGGCTCGGGCCGCCTCGATGGTAGCGTTTAAGGCCAGGAGATTGGTCTGATCGGCGATGGTCCGGATCACCTCCACGATGCTCCCGATCTCCCGGGCCTGGTCCCCCAGGGATTTCACCACCTGATCGGTAAGTTCCGCCTTTTCCCGGGCCTCACCGGTGGCCTGCGCGGTGCGACTCACACTCTGGGAAATCTCGTTTATGGCCTGGTTGAGTTCCTGGGCCGCCCGGGTAACTTCCTCCACCGATTCCCGGGTGCTCACTATGGCCCGGGCGATATCCTCGGAAAAACGCTGCAGTTCCTCCGCCCCGGAGCTCAGACTTTCTCCGGAGCTACGGACCACCCCTTCGGAGACCTCCTGAAGCTCGCTCTGCACCTTAACTGCCTGAAGGGTGCGGGAGATGAAATTGGAAAGCCCCCGGGCGGCCTCGGCCAGAACCCGTACTTCCTCAAGCCTGGCCCGGGGGATCTCTACCCGCAGATCCCCGGCTCCCAGATGTCGAAAGACCTCGGTGATCTCCGAAAGGGGACGAATGATGGTCCTCCGGGTGAAAAGGAAGATGGCGATCAACAGGGCCACGAAAACCACCATAGCCACCATCAGGGCCGATTCGAGATAACGCTTGCTCCGCTGGGCCACCCCCTCGATCACCTTGACCACCTGATCCGAGGCCTTAAGGAGGCGTTCGTTATTCTCGCGTATAAAACGCAGGTGTTCCTCAAAGGAAGGATCCTGCGGGGAAAGTTTTTCCAGCACCCGGAGCTCCCCCTTAAACCGATTCCAGAGGGCCAGATTCCTCCTCAGGGCCTCCTGGGCGGCCTTCTCCTTCTGCACCAACGGATCCCTCTGCACCATCCGGAGATTGCGCTCGTAGAGGGCTATGGACTCCTCCAGTCGTTCCGCGTTCCGGGAAGAAGGGTTGCGTACGAATTCATAAAGTTCCTTGGTCATCCTCTGGGTGAGCATTCGCTGACGTCCGGCCAGGTTAACCAGCCGCACCAGATCGTCCTGATAGCGAAAGAGATACCACACCGCCCCCAGGGAAAAGAGTTGCAGGAGAAAGAGGATACCCAGCCCCAGCAGTAAAAGCCTGCGCAGGGAAAAGAGCCGCATAGTTTTCCTCCTTAAAAGTCTAGTCTCGGAATATATTTTTGCCTCTGTACCTTTTGTATCTTTTTATCCAGGAAAATCAAGGGGGATTTATCTTTTTCGGGCTGGAGGATACGGGATTTCTAGGCCGCGGCTACGGCCTCGCGCCGGCCGCAACACTTCTTGTATTTCTTTCCGCTTCCGCAGGGGCAGGGGTCGTTGCGCCCGATCTTCTGCCGGCGGATGGGTTCCTGGCGGGGACGCTCGGACTCCGCGGCCTCCTCGCCCCGCCCGTAGCGCAGGCGCATCCTCCGACGACGCCGCTCCTCCTCCATGCGCTGAACTTCCTCTTCCCGCACCACCTGCACCCGGAAGAGATAAGCCAGAGTCTGCTCCCGGATACGATTTAAAAGATCCTCAAAAAGCTCGTAGGCCTCGCGCTTGTATTCCTGAAGAGGATCCTTCTGCCCGTAGCCCCGAAGCCCCACACTCTCGCGCAGATGGTCCATGGTGAGGAGGTGATCCTTCCAGAGGGCATCAATGGTCTGAAGGAGGAACATCTTTTCCAGATACCGCAGAAGCTCCGGCCCGGTCTCTTCCTCCTTGCGGCGATAGAAGGATAGGGCCTCTTCGGAGAGTTTTTCCGCCAGGGCCTCGGCGTCCTCCGGGACCTCCGAAAGATCCGGGGCAAAACCGAAGACCGCCCGGAAACGCTCGGAAAGCCCCTTAAGATCCCATTCCGCGGGGGGCTTTTCCTCCCGGAATTCCTCCACGATCCCCTCGCATACATCCCGGATCATGTCCTCGATCCAGTCTCTCACCGATTCCGCGGAAAGGATCTCCCGGCGCTGCCGGTAAATGGTCTCCCGCTGGAGATTCATCACATCGTCGTATTCCAGGAGGTGCTTCCGGATCTCGAAGTGCTGGGCCTCGACCTTCTTCTGGGCCTGCTCTATGGCCTTGGAGAGCCAGGGATGTTCAATGGGCTCGCCCTCCTCCATGCCGAGCTTGTCCATGAGGCCCTTGATCTTTTCCGAGCCGAAAAGACGCAGAAGTTCGTCTTCAAGGGAGAGGTAAAAGCGGGAGGATCCGGGATCGCCCTGGCGCCCGGCCCGGCCGCGCAACTGGTTGTCGATGCGCCGGGACTCGTGGCGCTCGGTCCCGATGATGTGAAGCCCGCCGAGGGCCTTCACCTTTTCGTAGTCGGCCTGACACTGACGGACCTTCTCGTAGAGGACCTCGGCCCAGCGCTCGGGATACTTTTCCGTGGGGTCGCGCCCCTCCCGGGCCATGGAAAGGGCCTCGTGCCAGGCCCGCTCGTCAATCTGGGAAAGATCATAGCCCTCACGCTCAAGCTCCTCCTTGGCCAGCCCCTCGGGATTTCCCCCAAGGAGGATGTCCACCCCGCGGCCGGCCATGTTGGTGGCGATGGTTACCGCGTGGGGGCGTCCGGCCTGGGCGATGATGGCCGCCTCGCGCTCATGATACTTGGCGTTTAGCACCTGGTGCGGGATCTTTTTGCGCTTGAGCATCTTCGAGAGCCGCTCGCTCTTTTCTATGCTCGTGGTCCCCACCAGCACCGGGCGCCCCTTCCGGTAAAGCTCCTCGATCTCCCGCACCACGGCCTCAAACTTCTCCCGCTCGGTGCGATAGACCACATCCGGGTAATCGATGCGAATCATGGGTTTGTTGGTGGGGATGACCACCACGTCAAGGTTATAGATCTCCTTGAACTCCGCGGCCTCGGTCTCCGCGGTGCCAGTCATGCCGGCGAGCTTTTCGTACATGCGAAAGTAGTTCTGGAAGGTGATGGAGGCCAGGGTCTGGTTCTCGGACTCGATCCGCACCCCTTCCTTGGCCTCGATGGCCTGGTGCAGCCCGTCGGACCAGCGGCGCCCGGGCATGAGCCGCCCGGTAAACTCATCCACGATGATCACCTGGCCGTCCTTAACGATATAGTCCACATCCCGGTGAAAGAGATGGTGCGCCCGCAGGGCCTGATGGATGTGATGCACCAGGTTCACGTGCCGCGGATCGTAAAGATTGGGGATCCCGAGGAGCCGCTCCACCTCGGCCACCCCTTCCTCGGTAAGCACCACCGTCCTGGTCTTCTCCTCAATGGTGAAGTGTTTATCCTTCTTGAGGTTGCGTACCAGCTTGTCGATCTCGTAGTAGATCTCGGTGGACTCCTCCGAGGGGCCGGAGATGATGAGCGGGGTCCGGGCCTCGTCAATAAGAATGGAGTCCACCTCATCCACGATGGCGTAGTAGTGATCACGCTGCACCATGTCCTCAAGGGAATACTTCATGTTGTCGCGCAGATAATCGAAGCCGAACTCGTTATTGGTGCCGTAGGTGATGTCACAGGCGTAGGCCTTCTTGCGTTCGGGATCCTCCATGCCGGAGACGATAACCCCTACGGAAAGCCCCAGGAAACGATAGATGGCCCCCATCCATTCGGCATCCCGCCGGGCGAGATAATCGTTCACGGTGACGATGTGCACCCCGCGCCCGGTAAGGGCATTGAGATAGGCCGGAAGGGTGGCCACCAGGGTCTTACCCTCGCCGGTCTTCATCTCGGCGATCTTTCCCTGGTGAAGGACGATCCCGCCCATGAGCTGAACGTCGAAGTGCCGCATCCCGAGGACCCTTCGGGCGGCCTCCCGCACCACGGCAAAGGCCTCGGGAAGAAGATCATCCAGCGTGGCCCCGCGGGAGAGCCGTTCCTTGAACTCCGCGGTCTTGGCCGCAAGCTCGTGATCCTTGAGCCTGCGCATCTCGGGCTCCAGCGCATTGATGCGCTCCACGATGGGCCGGAGCTTCTTCAGCTCCCGCTCGTTTTTGGTCCCCACGATCTTGGCCGCAATCTTGGTAAAAAGTCCCATGGCTATCTCCGGTATATATCTTTCCGGTACCTTTCTCCCAACCCCAACGGCCCGACGATGGGTCCGCCGGAGAGTTTTTTAGATCAAACTTTCTTTTTCTTCACCAATAATCTCAAATAATTGCTTTACAATTTTGGGATGCAATATTTTGCCACTATGAAAAGGCAAAACAAAACGTTTATTTTCTTTATATAAATTCTATGGCTTCCTTTGCTCCTAATTAATTTAAACCCTGCTTGTAATAGTAATCTTTCAGCTTCAACAGCAGTCAGTCTTGGTAGTTTAGGCAATCTGTACCTCTAAAGAAGTAGTTAGAATTTCTTTGTTTAACAAAATTTTTCTTTCTTCTTCGTTTAAGGTTTCTAAATAAAGTTCTACAGCTTCTTTAATATTTTTTAAAACCTCATCTAAAGCGTCTCCCTGTGTATGACAACCTTTTAATTCTGGACAATAAGCATAGTATCCAAATTCGTCTTTTTCTATTATCACTGTAACCTTCATCTCTACACCTCAACTCATTGCTTCTTTAAGCGAATAATATCGTGCTTTTCCGCTTTCAAACTTTTCTATGGCCTCCCGCATCTTTTCATCCGCAAGAATACTTCGGGTTTCCTCCTCTGGAGAATAAAAGATCTCCTCCAGCAGATCTTCCAACACCTCCACCGGAAGAACGGCCTTATCTTCTTCAATCTGTATTTTCCTTAGAATTTCTTCCAGAACCACCATGGATACACTCCCTTAAAAGGAATCACGATAAATTTTACTCCAACCTTACGCCCCGGAAAGGTCGAGGTCTCTATGGATTTGGTGGCGCAATTTTTCAAGGTGTTGCATCAAGGAGCGGGCAAGAAGTTGGGATAGACGATGAATTTCCAGCCCTACAATTTCTCCACCTGGACCGTACTCTATTCTTATGTTTTCTGCAACTTCCTCCGAATCCACCGCGGGAGTATCGGAAAGACTCAGGTAAAAAATATCCGTTTCGGGATCATGCCAGAATTTTATTTCAGACGCAGCCACCTTTTTCCCTCCTTAGAGGCAATTTCACCATCTATTTTGCGACACGGATATACAGTAACAATTTTTACGCCTTTTTCCTCTATGGTAAACACGACCACCAAGTGGATCTTGTTTCCGTAAAGTTCAATTTCTTTTATAGCCACCATGGATTGAGTATGAAGATCGTAAAAGATATATTCCGGCTTAAGAAGGACTTCTTCTATTTTTGAAGGGTTAATCTTGCGATGTTCTATTTTAAGG
>NZ_WFVX01000123.1:0-5347 GCF_015491435.1 Thermosulfurimonas sp. | reverse complement strand
GGAACTCACGGCCCCGGAAATGAACCTGGAGCTCCAGCTCCAGGAGGTGCGCCTGAGCCGGAACTCCAGCCTGGTGGGCAAGGACCTGGTCTCCAGCCGTATCCGGGAGATCTCCGGAGCCATCATCCTGGCGGTAAAGAAGATGACCGGGGAGATGATCTTCAATCCCTCCCCGAGCTACGTGCTGGAGGCCGGGGATATCCTCATTGCCCTGGGGGAACGGGAGAAACTGTCCCGGCTGGAGGAACTGGCGGCCGGACCCAAAACCACCCCTTCTCGGTAACCACTCCATCCACGGGAAGATCGTGTTCCTCCCGGGGCACCCTTTCTATTAACTGAAAGGAAAAGGCCAGCCCCACCCGGGGAGCCCGGATCTTTCGCAGGATGCGGTCGTAAAACCCTCCTCCGTAACCCAGGCGGAACCCCTCCCGGTCAAAGGCCAGGCCCGGAACCAGCACCAGATCCGCCTCCTCGCAGGGAACCACCGGATTTTCCGGAGGGGGCTCGGGAATCCCGTAGGCCCCGGGGACCAGCTCCCCCAGGGTGAAGATCCGGTGAAAGACAAGCCTCTTCTCCGAAAGGAGGGTTCGGGGAAGGGCCACCCTCTTTCCGGAAAGAAGGGCCCTTCCCAGCAGGGGGAAGGTATCCACCTCGGTGCCGAAGGAAGCGAAGAGAAACACCGTGCGTGCCTGCCGGAACACCGGGGAGGCCTCCACCAGGGCACAGATCCTTAGAGAACATTGCCGCCTTTCTTCCGGGGAAAGGGCAGCTCGTTTTCGTTTGAGCTCCCGGCGCAACTGGGCCTTGGTCATTTCCGTTTCCCAGAAAACCACGAAATTCCCGGAGGGTAAAGGCCCCGTCCCTTAAGTCCCGAACCTTCCGCCCCAAGATGGGGAAGACAAAATACGAAGAAATCCATCGGAAACCAGAACTTGCTCACGATCCCTTCCGGGTTAGAAACTCTATTTGTGATTTAAAAAATACTTAGAACCTGGTCCAAATTGCTAAACGTATTGTCCACGGCTTTACCCGTGGTTCCGGATCACAAGTTATAACCAGCGATATTTTCGTGAAAATGAGGGGGTAACCCCAAAATGAAACTTTTCTCCGCCATCGGCTTTCCTGGTTTTTGCCTTCCGCCCGGAGCCGGACTATTAATGTAAGCCCAACCTGAAGTTTCAACTCTTGTCGGGGGAGGACCATGGACCACTCGGTAAGCGAAAAGATCAAGGGTTTTCTGAAAGATCGGCTCCCGGAGGCAACCTTCCGGGTATGGTTTGAGCCCCTGAAGCTGGAGATAAGAGAAGGCCGCATCGTCTTCCTGGTCCCCAATGACTTTACCCGGGAATGGCTCGAAGAAAACTACCGAAAATTTCTCGAAGAGGCGGTCCATCAGGCCGGATTCCGCGGGTTCTCCTTCGCCCTGAGCCAGGAAGAAATCCCCTCCCAGCTCTCCCTTCCTTACGATCCGGTACGGGTGCTGGGACGGGGATTGTCACGGCGCTTTACCTTTGAGGAATTCGTGGTGGGAGATTGTAATCGTCTGGCCTACCGGGTATGCCGCCATCTGGCGGAAAACCCCCGTGGGCAGGTCCTCTACCTTACCGCCGGAAGCGGGCTGGGAAAAAGTCATCTCTCTCAGGCCGTGGGGAACGACCTCCTTTCCCGGAACCGGGACATCCGGGTCTGCTATCTCACGGCCCGGGACTTTACCGGACGCCTCATCAAGGCCCTCAAAGGTGGCCAGATGGAGGACTTCAAGGAACGTCTCTGGCGCAGCTGTCACGTCCTGGTCCTGGAAGAGGTGCACCAGATCCCTCCCCGCGAGTTCACCCAGGGAGAACTGGCCCTGGCCCTGGACTATCTTTACGAGGAGGAACGGGCCGTGGTCTTTACCTCCACCCAGCGCCCCCACGAACTGGGACACCTCGATCCGGCCCTGCGCTCCAGACTGGCCGCGGGAATGGTGGTGCGCATCAATCCGCCGGATTACGAAACCCGTAAAAACATCATCCGGCGTAAGGCCCGCAAACAGGGCCGCGATTTCCCCGAAGAAGTGGTGGAATACCTGGCCCGGCATCTTCGGGGAGACATCCGACAGATCGAAAGCGCGGTGGTGGGGCTCATCGCCCGGGCCGGGATCCTGCGCGAAGAAATCAACCTCTCCCTGGCCCGGGAACTGGTGGCCGAAATCCTCCCTCCCCAGGGGCCGGACCCGGCCTCCCTGGTCATCGAACTGGTATGCAAAAACTTCCGGGTATCCCCCGAGGAACTCCTCTCCCGGTCCCGGAAGAAACGCATCAGCGAACCCCGCCAGGTGGCCATGTTTCTCCTGCGCAAACACACCGACTCCAGTCTTGCGGCCATCGGCCATCGCTTCCAGCGCGACCACGCCACCGTACTTCATGCCATAAGGAGCGTAGAGAAAAAGATGGCCTCTTCAGACCGTTTCCGTTACCAGATAGAATACCTGGAAAGAGAGCTGGCGGAGCGTCTGGACCTTGAAAAGAATCTCCCCGAAGGCCCGAGCGGCCCTGAAGAAACTGCTGGGGAAACGTCTTCTTGAAAGCGAGGCCGATCGTCTGGCCTATGCCTACGACGCCTCCGGACTGACCCTGGTCCCCGAGGCGGTGGCCCTGCCGGAGACTACCGAGGAGGTCTCCCGTATTCTGGCTCTGTCTTACGAAGAAGAATTCCCGGTAATCCCGCGGGGAGCCGGAACCGCCACCACCGGAGCCCCTCTGGCAACCGAAGGCGGCCTGGTGCTCTCCTTTACCCGGATGAACCGGATCCTGGAAATCCATCCCCAGGATCTGGTGGCCGTGGTGGAACCCGGGGTGGTGAACGCCCGTCTTAAGGAGGCCCTGGCTCAACGGGGACTCTTCTATCCCCCGGATCCGGCCAGCTTCCGTTTCTCCACCGTGGGGGGGAACGTGGCCACCTGTGCCGGTGGCCCCCGGGGGCTTAAGTACGGAGTCACCCGGGACTATGTCCTGGCCCTGGAGGCGGTCCTCCCCGGAGGAAGGGTCCTTTCCCTGGGAACCCGGACCCTCAAAGGGGTCATGGGCTACGATCTCACCCGGCTCCTGGTGGGTTCGGAGGGGACTCTCGCGGTCTTCACCCGCATCACCCTTAAGGTCCTGCCCTTACCCCCGGCCCGGGCCACCCTGGCGGCGGGGTTTTCCTCCGAAACCGCGGCCCTTGAGGCCATGCAGGAGGTGCTCTCCGCCGGGTTGTTACCGGCGGCAGCAGAATTCATGGACCGGGTTACCCTGCGGGCCGTGGAGTTCGAACCCCGGGAGATACGCGGACTCCTCCTTTTCGAATTCGACGGGGCGGAATCCGCGGTAAAGGAAGAAATCAGCCGGGCCGTCGATCTATTGCGCTCTCGGGCCCTTTTCCTAAAGGAAGCCCGGGGCCCGCAGGCCGAAAACCTCTGGGAATTGCGCCGGAGCATATCCCCGGCCCTCAAAAAACTGGGTTCCCGGCGGTTTGCCGACGACGTGGTTCTGCCTCGCTCCCGGCTGGCCACCTTTCTTCACCGGGCACGCCAGCTCTCCCGCGCTAAAGACCTCCCTTTAGCCGCCTTCGGACACGCCGGGGACGGAAACCTTCACCTCAACCTCCTTTTCCACCCCTCCCAGGAACCCCGGGCCCGGGAACTCCGCCGGGAGATCCTCAAGCTGGTGCTGGAACTCTCCGGAACCCTCTCCGGAGAACACGGTGTGGGCCTCACCAAAAAGGCCTTCCTTCCCGCAGAAATTGCCCCGGAGGCCCTGGAGCTTATGCGTCAACTCAAACGGCTCTTCGACCCCAAGGGCCTCCTCAATCCCGGCAAGATCTTTCCCCCTGAAGTTACCTAAACCCCTCCTTGATTATTCCTCCTGGACCTTCTTTTCCAGGGCCCGAATGCCCTCCTCGGAAACCCGGAATCTGGAACTGAAGGTATAGATCTCCTCGGCTATACGGGAAAGCTCGTTCGCGGTATCCCCCAGGGCCGAGGCCATCTTCAGAAAATCGGCCACCGTACGCTGGGCCTCCTCCACCGCGGCATCTACCTTCTGGACCTTTTCCGCACCCTTGGAAACACTTTCCTGGATATTTCCCAGGACCGCGGATTGTTCCTCGGCGGCCCCGGCCATCTGGGTGGCCTGTTCGCTTACCCCGGCCACGATCCCCTCCACCTCTTCGATGGATTTCACCGCACTGTCCACCTCTTTCTGGATCACCTCCACCGTTTCCCGGATGGTTTCCGTGGCCTCGGTGGTCTGACGGGCCAGTTCCTTGACCTCGTTGGCCACCACGGCGAACCCCTTCCCGGCCTCCCCGGCCCGGGCCGCCTCGATGGTGGCATTCAGCGCCAGAAGATTGGTCTGGTTGGCAATGTGATCGATGATCTGGACCATCTCTCCGATCCTGCGCGAGCTATCCACCAGCTGGGTGATGCGCTCCGTGGCAAACCGTACCTTATGGCGCACCTCCTCGATGCCGCGGGAGGTCTCGTTCACCCCGTGGACCACCTCCTGAATGGCCTGGGCGAACTGTTCCACCGCCTCGGAAATATTCTGGATTTCCTGGGAGGCACTGCGGGAAAGTTCCCTGATGTGGCGGGTATGCTCCTCGATGGCCCCGCTTCCTTCCCGGAGGTTATCCGCCCTGCGGTCCAGCTCGCCGGAGATCTCCCGCAGGGTTCCGGAATAATTCTGCATGTGAAGCACGTAACGCCCCAGGGCGGCCATGATCCGGTTGAGGGCCTGGGCCATGCGCTGTAGTTCGCAGGTCCCGGTCTCCGGTACGGAGACGTCCAGATCCCCCTGCCCCACCCTCTCCGCGGCCTTGATTACCGTACCGATGGGTTTCCCCAGGCTTATCCGGGTCACCAGCACCACCACCAGAATGATGAGCAACATCCCCCCGAGGGTAGCGGCCACCCCGGTGAAGAGATCCTGTCGCATGCGGGCCAGAAGGGAACTGATATCCACAAAACGCACATATACCCCGATGGAGCGCCCCTGAAAGTCCTTGACCGGGACCGCGGAAACGAAATAATGCCCCCTTTCCACCACCAGCGGAGAGGTAAGGGCCTTATTCAGAAGGTCCTCATCCAGAAGGGCCATCTCCTTTTCGGCGGCGGGAAGAAGGATCCAGAACCGCCCCAGTTTTCGTTCCGAGACCCGCTCCGCCGCCGTAGTGGCCACGGTCTTGATCCAGAAGATGGCGTTTTCCTCCTTGGCCACCTCCCGCAAACGTTTGGCTATGGCCGAAAGACTGGTAAAGACCTCCACGCTTCCCACCGGCTTGTCACTTCCCTCCCAGAAGATCGGGGCCACCCCCCGCACCGCTACGC
>NZ_WFVX01000122.1:0-6289 GCF_015491435.1 Thermosulfurimonas sp. | reverse complement strand
GGTAGGATTGGGGTTCGATTCTCACCGGCTGGTTTCGGGAAGAAGGCTCCTCCTCTGCGGGGTGGAGATCCCGCACGAAAAAGGCCTTCTCGGACACTCCGATGCCGATGTCGCGCTTCACGCCCTCTGCGACGCCATCCTCGGAGCCGCAGGGCTCCCGGACCTGGGGGCTCTCTTTCCGGACACCGATCCCCGCTTCCAGGGCGCCGAAAGTACCCTCTTCCTGCGCGAAGTCTTAAGACTCATTCGGGAGAAAGGGCTTTCCGTCTATCAGGTGGATCTGGTGCTCGTCCTTTCCGAACCGAAGATCGCTCCCCATCGGGAACACCTGCGGGAGAATCTCTCCCGTCTCCTTGAGATCCCGGTTTCCCGGGTGGGGCTTAAGGCCAAGACCCCGGAGGGCCTTCCCCTTTCCGCGAAGGAGACCATCGTGGCCTGGGCCGTGGCCGTGCTCCGCGAATCTCCCTCCTGAGGGCCTTTCCATGGAACTTAGCCCGGAAAGGTTGCGGGAAATCCCCGAGGCTCCGGGGGTTTACCTCTTCAAGGACCCCCGGGGGGAGGTGCTCTATGTGGGAAAGGCCAAGAACCTGCGCCGTAGGCTTGCCTCCTATCTCACCCCGACCACGCCCAAAGTGCGCCAGATGCTCCTTCGCGCCGCGGACCTTGAGACCTTCATCACCCGCAACGAAAAGGAGGCCCTGATCCTTGAAGCCAATCTGATCAAAAAACACCGCCCCCGCTACAACGTGATCCTGCGCGACGACAAGGCCTATCCCCTCCTGCGCATCTCCCTTGCGGATAAGTTTCCACGCCTCATGGTGGTGCGGAGAAGACGCAAAGGGGACAAAGCCCTTTACTTCGGGCCCTATCCTTCGGCCGGGGCCCTGCGCCAGACGGTAAAGCTTCTTACCCGGTTCTTTCCCCTCCGGCGCTGTTCCAACGCAGAGATGGCCCGTCGCACCCGCCCCTGTCTCTATTACGAGATCGGAAAGTGTGCGGCCCCCTGCACCGGGCGTGTGAAGCCCGAGGATTATCGCAAGATCGTTGAGGGAGCGGTGGCCTTCCTTGAGGGCCGGGCCGGAGACCTTCTTTCCCGTCTCCGGAAGGAAATGGAAGAAGCGGCGGAGCGCCTGGAATTTGAACGCGCGGCGCGCCTCCGCGACCGCATCCGGGCTTTAGAAAGGATCCTTGAGGCCCAGGCCGCGGTGCTTCCGGAGGAAAAAGACCTTGACGCCTTTGCCCTCTCGGAACGACAGGGCAAGATCTCCGGAGCCGTGCTTTTCGTGCGCCGGGGAAAGCTCCTGGGACACAAGATATTTCATCTTCGCGGAAGCCCGGAAAACGACCTCTGGGGGACCCTTCTCAAGCAGTTTTACGACGAGGGCAAGGTGATCCCGGAGGAGGTCCTTCTTCCGGAAAGGCCCGCCGAGGCCGAGGTGATCGAGGCCTGGCTTTCGGAACTCCGGGGGGCACCGGTGCGCATAAGGACCCCGGAGGAAGAGTCGCTATTGCGGCTCCTGGAGATGGCCCGGCGCAACGCCGAGGAGGCCCTGCGGGCCCGGCTCCGCGGTGAGAGCACCTGGGAAGAACTTTCCCGGGAGATGGCTCGGGTCTTAAGGCTTCCCGCACCTCCAAGGAGGGTTGAGGCCGTTGACCTTTCAAGCCTCCGCGGAACGGCCCCGGTAGGGGCCACGGTGGCCTTCCTGGAAGGGGAGCCGGAAAAGGACCGCTACCGGCGCTACCACATACGCACCCTATCCGGCACCCCGGACGACTACGCCATGCTGCGCGAAGTCCTTGAAAGGCGCCTCAAGCGGGGGCTTGAGGAGGGCGATCTTCCGGATCTTTTAGTTATCGACGGGGGAAAAGGACACCTTTCCACCGCCGAGGAGGTGCTTCGGGATCTTGATCTTTCGGGAAAGGTAGGGCTCTGTGCCATTGCCAAGGAAAGGGAGGACGAGGGGGAGAAGGTCTATATCCCGGGCCGGAAGAACCCCTTGAGGCTTTCCCGTCACGGGGAGGTGCTGCGCTTTCTCATGCGGGTGCGAGATGAGGTGCATCGCTTCGTGCTTTCCTTTCACCGCAGGGCCCGCGAGACCGAGGCCCTCTCCTCCTTCCTGGACGGCATCCCCGGGATCGGCCCCAAGAGAAAGCGCGAACTCCTCCGGCACTTTTCCTCGCCGGAGGAGATCCTTTCCGCCGGGGAGGAAAGGATCGCCCGGCTTCCGGGTTTCAACCACTCCGTGGCCCGGAGCCTTATGGAACACCTGAGGTCCCGCGGTTGACCGGGAAAGCCACCGGGGCTAAGCTTTGTGAAAAGTTTCCGGAGGCCGAGCCATGGAATTTGAGGCCGTAATCGGGCTTGAGGTCCACACCCAGCTCCTTACCGAAAGCAAGATCTTCTGCGGGTGTTCGGCCAAGTTCGGGGCCGAGCCCAATCATCACGCCTGCCCGGTCTGCACCGGGATGCCCGGAAGCCTTCCGGTGTTAAACCGCCGGGTGGTGGATTTCGCCTTAAGACTCGCCCTTGCCGTAGGGGCCAGGATCAATCCGGTCTGTGTCTTTGCCCGGAAACATTATTTCTATCCCGATCTTCCCAAAAACTACCAGATCTCGCAGTACGAGGCCCCCCTGGCCGAGGGCGGGGCCATCGAGATCGAGGTTAACGGAAAGAGGAAGAAGATCGGACTGGTGCGCATTCACATGGAGGAGGATGCCGGGAAACTGGTTCACGACGAGGCCCGTCCGGTCTCCTATGTGGACTTCAACCGCACCGGGGTCCCGCTCCTTGAGATCGTAAGCCAGCCCGATATCCGCAGCCCCGAGGAGGCCGTGGCTTACTTAAAGAAGCTCCGCACCATCGTGCGTTATCTCGGGATCTGCGACGGAAACATGGAGGAAGGGAGTCTGCGCTGCGACGCCAATGTCTCGGTAAGGCCCAAGGGCTCAGAGGAATTCGGAGTCAAGGTGGAGCTCAAGAACATGAATTCCTTTCGCCATGTGGAGCGGGCCCTGCGTTATGAGATCAAGCGCCAGATCGGGCTTCTTCTTGAGGGAAAGCCGGTGGTGCAGGAGACCCGGCTCTTTGACGAGGCCACCGGCACCACGCACTCCATGCGCGGAAAGGAAGAGGCCCACGACTACCGCTACTTTCCGGACCCGGACCTGGTCCCGGTAAGGATTAATGAGGCCTGGATCGAAAGGATCCGGGCCGAGCTTCCCGAGCTTCCGGATGTAAAGAGGGAGCGTTTCATGCGGGAATACGGCCTTCCGGCCTATGATGCGGAGATCCTCACCGCCTCAAGGCCCCTTGCCGAATTCTTTGAGGAGTGCGTGAAACTCTTCCCTCAGCCCAAGAAGGTCTCTAACTGGATCATGACTGAGGTCTTAAGGGAGCTTAACCGCGAGGGGAAAGAGATAGACGAAACGGGGCTTAAGCCCGAACACGTGGCCGAACTTCTCAGGTTGGTTGAGGAAGGGGTGATCTCCATCACCGCGGCCAAAAAGATCTTTCCCGAGGTCTATGCCACCGGGGCTGATCCGCGAAAACTGGTGGAGGAAAAGGGCCTCAAGCAGGAAAGCGATGAGGCGGCCCTTGAGGCCGTGTGCCGGGAGGTGCTTTCCGAAAACCCCGCCGAGGTGGAAAAGTATAAGGCCGGAAAGAAAGGGGTGCTCGGCTTTTTCGTGGGGCAGGTCATGAGAAAGACCCGGGGCAAGGCCAACCCCAAACTGGTAAACCAGATCCTTACGAGGCTCCTTGAGGAATGAGCCGGGAAGAGATCATGGAAAGACTCCGGGCCTATTTTGAGCCGCGGGAGCGCTTCCGGATGGTGATCCTTTTCGGTTCCGTGGCCCGCGGGGACATCAAGCGGGAAAGCGATGTGGATCTTGCGGTGCTTGCCGAACCCGCCCTTTCCTTAAGGGAGCTTCTACGTCTCATGGGCGAGCTTGAGGAGCTCTGCGGAAGAAGGGTGGATGTGGTTCAGCTTCCGGATCTCTGCGAGGATAAACCCGCGGTGGCCTTTGAGATTACCCGGGAGGGGGTGCCCCTCAAGATCGTTGACCGGGAGGAATGGCTTCGCCTGCGGGAAAGGATCTGGCACCATTATTTTGATACGGAGTATCTGCGGAGATTAAACTGGCGTTATTTTAAGGAGGCCCTGCGGAAGCGTCGTGCGGGAGCATCTTCTGCGCTTACACAACAACCTCAGGCGGCTTGAAAGGTTAAGGGCCGGCCCCATCGGAGAGGTGGGGTTGGAAATAATGGAGGGGTATTTTTCGTGAAGGTCTTTCAGCCCGAAAATCCGGATATCATTTGTGCCTGGCGGTGGACGGAGCGGGGACTTTATCTCCTGGACCAGAGGCTTCTTCCGCAGAGGGAAAGATACATCCTCTGTCGCACCTGGCAGGAGGTGCGCCGGGCCATTCGGGAGATGGTGGTCCGCGGGGCCCCGGCCATCGGGATCACCGCGGCCATCGGCCTGGTGCTGGGGGCCGAAAGGCTCAGGGTTCACACCCGGCGGGCCTTTCTTTCCGGATTAAGACGCATAGCCCGGGGACTTTCCCGGGCTCGGCCCACGGCGGTAAATCTTTTCTGGGCCCTTCGCCGCATGGTGCACCGGGCCGAGGCCGAAACCGACGCCGGGCCGAAGGAACTTATCGAAATCCTCCGGGCCGAGGCCCTTGCCATCTGGGAGGAGGACCTTTCGGCCTGCAGACAGATGGGGCGTCTCGGGGCGGAGCTTCTGCCGGAAGAGGGCACAGTGCTTACCCACTGTAACGCCGGGGCGCTGGCCACCGGGGGCTACGGCACGGCGCTCGGGGTGATCCGGGCGGCGGTGGAGGCCGGAAAGAGGCTCTCGGTCCTGGCCGACGAGACCCGGCCCTATCTTCAGGGGGCCCGGCTTACGGCCTGGGAATTAAAAAAGGCCCGGATCCCGGTCTCCGTGATTCCGGATGCCGCGGCGGGTTTTCTTATGGCCCGGGGGAGGGTCCAGGCCGTGATCGTGGGGGCGGATCGCATAGCGGCAAACGGCGATACCGCCAACAAGATCGGGACCTACAGCCTTGCGGTGCTGGCCCGGGAGAACGGAATCCCCTTTTACGTGGCTGCCCCGACCTCTACCTTGGATCTCGCCTGTCCCTCCGGGGAGCACATCCCTATCGAGGAAAGATCTTCCGAGGAGGTTCATTTTTGCGCCGGAAAGCGCATTACCCCCCGGGGCGTTTCGGCGGTAAATCCGGCCTTTGATGTGACGCCGGCCTCGCTCATCACCGCCATCATCACCGAAAAGGGGGTCCTCCATCCCCCTTATTCCCAAAATATTCCGGCGGTACTCTCCGGTGAAACTCAAGCTTCCTGAGATCACCGTTTATCGTCTGGCCCTCTATTTGAGGGTGCTGGAGAGGCTTTCCCGGGAGGGACGTGAGCTGGTGCGCAGCGAGGAGCTGGCCCGGCTCTGCGGGGTCTCCCCGGCCCAGCTCCGCAAGGACTTAAGCTTCGTGGGCACCTTCGGGGTGCGGGGGGTGGGGTATCAGGTCCGTTCCCTGGAGAGGGAACTCAAACGCATCCTGGGGCGCGACCGCATCTGGCACCTGGCCCTTGCCGGTCTCAACGAACTGGGCAAGGCCCTCCTGGCCGAAAGAAGGCTTCAGGAGAAGGGGTTCCGGTTCGTGGCCGCCTTCGACTGGCGGGAGGAATGGATCGGAAAGGTCATTCACGAGGTCTATGTGTATTCCCTGGAGCAAATGCCTTATCTGGTCAAGGAATCGGAGATCGAGATCGGGGTCATCACCCTGGCCGGGGAGAAGGCCCGGGAGATGGTCCAGGCCCTTTCCCGGTCCGGGATCAGGGCCATCCTCAATCTGGGCCCCGAACCCCTTGAAAACCCCCGTCCTGACCTCATCTTTCGTCATGCGGACCTCACCCTATCCTTTGATCTGGTGAGTTTCGCCCTGAGTTCGGGTTATGGCTCGGTTCGTTGATCAGGTAAAGATTCATGTAAAGGCCGGGGACGGGGGGCACGGTTGCGTGAGCTTCCGCCGGGAGAAGTATGTGCCCCGCGGGGGTCCCGACGGAGGCGACGGCGGCCGGGGCGGGGATGTCATCCTGGTGGCGGATCCCCAGCTTCACACCCTTTACGATTTCTATCACCGGGTGCATTTTCGGGCCGAAAACGGCCGCCCGGGTATGGGCAAGAAGATGACCGGCCGCGACGGGGAGGACCTCATCCTGCGGGTTCCGGTGGGCACGGTGGTACGCGACGCCGAAACCGGGGAGGTACTGGGC
>NZ_WFVX01000121.1:0-14711 GCF_015491435.1 Thermosulfurimonas sp. | reverse complement strand
GTGCTTTAGAAATTTCCTACAGTGCCACCAAAGCGGCTCTTATCTCTCTCTGTTTAAGCCTGGCCGATGAACTTGCTAATACAGGGGTAAGAGTACTTTGTGTCTCGCCAGGATTTATAGATACAGAAAGGATACGCAAGCTCCTTTCCGTTTATCGTATTAAAATCTTGGCTAAAAATGCTTTTCATAACCGTCTTCCTTCTCCTCAAGAAATCGCCCAGTTCATTTTTTCTCTGCTTGAAACTCCTTATCTTACCCGAGTAAATTTTACCTTCCCCACCCAGCGTCTTTCTTTTTGATCTGATATATCTGGAGTCCAAAAATCCTTTCCGAGTTGTAAAAAGGTCCGCTTACCGGAAATAAGTAAAGTTTCTCGAAAGGATAAAATCTGGCGGAGGGGGAGGGATTCGAACCCCCGGTGCGGGCGCTAACCCGCACAGCCGATTTCGAGTCGGCCCCCTTCGACCACTCGGGCACCCCTCCTCGCACCTATAATTATTAACACCGATTCGGGATTTTGCATCCCTTCTCAGGAGATGCGTTTGCGCCGGAAGAATTCCTTAAGAAGGGCCGCCGCTTCCTCGGCCAGGATCCCCCCCTTTACCTCCACCCGGTGATTCAGACGCGGGTCTTCCACCAGACGATAAAGGCTTCCGCAGGCCCCGGCGCGGGGATCGTAGGCCCCGAAAACCAGACGTTTAACCCGGGCGTGGATCAGGGCCCCGGCGCACATGGGACACGGCTCCAGGGTCACGTAAAGGGTGGTGCCCGGTAAACGGTAGTTTCCCAGCCTTCGGGCCCCTTCCCTCAGGGCCAGGATCTCCGCATGAGCCGTGGGATCGCAGAGGGAGATGGGGGCGTTGTGGGCCCGGGAAAGGATCTCTCCCTCCGCCGAGACCAGCACCGCTCCCACCGGGACCTCGTCCCGCTCCAGCGCCCTCCGGGCCTCCTTAAGGGCCTGACGCATGAAATAAAGATCTCTTTCCTCAGAACCCACGGGCCACAAACCCCAGAAGGAGATAGACCAGGGAGGGGGTAAGGGAGAGGTATTCCAGGATCAGCCGACGCCCCAGGGGCTTTTTTCCCAGATATCGGGCCAGAAACCAGAGATACGCCCAGAGGGGAAGGAGAAAGAGATAGGAAAAATCTCCACCCAGAAGCAGGACCACGTTGAGGATCAGCCCCCCGGCGGGCAGGAGCCCTAGGAGCCTGAGGGCCCGTTTTTCCTCCAGAAAGGCCGCCAGGGATTCCCGCCCCAGAAAGCCGTCTTCCAGAAGATCCAGGATATCCTGATAGAAGATCTGATAAAAGACCAGGAAATAGACCAGGGCCCCGGCCTTAAGGCTTCGGAGGGGAGGCAGGGAGGCTACGGCCAGGATCAGGAGGGTCCAGAAGAAAGCCACGAAAAGGGGGCGGTTTCCCGGAAAGAGCCGGCGTAAAGAAGTAAGGCTGTAAAGGGCCGATCCTCCGCCGGCCAGGGCGGTAAAGACCAAGACCGCCGGCCCCTGAAAGTAGGCCAGCCCCAGGGAGAGGGTAAAACTCAGGAGGAGGACGGGAACCAGGATCTTTTCGTGGCGGCGATAGAGGGCCGCCTTGTAAGGATGGCACAGGGCCAGGATCTCCCGGGCCACCAGAGAATTCCAGGTGTGGGCAAAAAAGACCATGAGAAAGGCCAGGAGAAGCCCCGGAGGATGGACCTCTCCTTTAAACCAGAGCCCGGTTCCGGCCAGGAGAAGGGCTGCGGATAGGGCCAGGGGAAGATGAAGATAAAGGCCGATTCGCAGCCATTTGCGCAGAGGGTTGCGGTGTTCGGCCAGACGTTCCACCACCCCGTTAATGATCCAGTTGGGGGTGGAGGCCCCGGCGCTTACCCCCACGGTCCGGAAACGGGAGATCTCCTCCAGCGGAATCTCCTCCGGGGTTTCCACCAGCAGGGCCTCGCACCCTTCCTCCCGGGCGATCTGGGCCAGGCGGTTGGTGTTGGCGCTTCCCCGTCCGCCTACCACAATGATGGCCTCACACGAGCGGGCCAGTTCCCTTACACTCTCCTGCCGCACATGGGTGGCATGACAGATGGTGTTGATCACCTTTCCTCCCGGGAAGCGGGAGAGGATTTCCCGGGAAAGCATCTCGAAGACTTCTTCGTCCTGGGTGGTCTGGGAGAGGATTACGTATTTTTCCAGCGGTGGTAGCTGGTCCAGATCCCGGAGGTTACTTACCACCAGGCCCTGGCCCCCGGTATAGCCCAGGATACCCCGCACTTCGGCGTGATCCCGGTCTCCGATGATGATCACCCGATAGCCCTCCCGGGAATATTTCCGGGCCAGGGCCTGCACCTTGGCCACCCGGGGACAGGTCCCGTCGATCACCTCCAGTCCCGAGGCCAGGAGGGCCTCCTTTTCCTGGGGAGGAATGCCGTGGGCCCGGATGATGACCACACCATCCGCGGCCTTTCCGCTCCGGTGCAGATCCCGTACCCCGATCCTTTCCAGCAGGGCCAGGACCTGGGGATTGTGAATCAGCGGACCGTAGGTATAGACCGGCTTGGAGGAGGTTTCCGCGGCCTTTAAGGCCAGACGCATGGCCCGGCGTACCCCCATGCAGAACCCGGCTCGGCGAGCGATGCGTACCTTCACCGCGATCCACCTTCTTCCCGGAGTCTTTCCATGAGTCCTTCCTCGGCGAAGCTAAAGTATCCCTCCCGGCCGATGATCACGTGATCCAGGATGGAGATGCCCAGGAGGTTCCCGGCCAGGACCAGTTTTCGGGTCAGGGCCAGATCCGCCGGGGAGGGACGGGGGTCGCCGCTGGGATGGTTATGGACCAGCACCAGGGCCGCGGCCCGATGAGCAAAGGCCCGGGCGAAGATCTCCCGGGGATAGACCGCGGCCTCGGTAAGGGTGCCCCGAAAGAGTTCCTCCACCGCCAGAATGCGTTTGCGGGCGTCCAGAAAAAGGACCTTGAAGATCTCCCGATCCCTTCCGCTTAGTTCGTGGACCAGATATTCATAGGCCTCCCGGGCGCTGCGGATGTATTCCCGATTTTCGATCCGCCGGCGCAGATAACGCCGGGCCACCTCGTGAACAAACTTGAGGGGAAGGACGTTCCGGGGACCCAGCCCCGGCAGACGGACCAACTCCTCCAGCGGGGCCTCCAGGACCTCCGCCAGCCCTCCGAAATGTCGGAGGAGATCCCGGGCCGTGCCCCGGGTATCCCTGCGAGGGGTACCGAAAGCCAAAAGCATCTCCAGGATGTCCTCGTCGGTAAAGGCCGAAAGACCGTATTCCAGGAAACGTCTGCGCAGACGTTCCCGATGCCCCTGAACCCTTTTACGAAAATCCTCAAGGGAGGACATCTCTGCTATTATATACGGCATGCGCATCCTGGCCATAGAGACCTCGTGTGACGAGACCGCGGTGGCGGTGGTGGAGGCCACCGGGGATACCTTCCGGGTGCTCTCCCATCTGGTGGCCTCCCAGGTGGCCCTGCACCGGCCCTTCGGAGGGGTGGTGCCGGAGATCGCCTCCCGCAAACACCTGGAGGTCATCTATCCCCTTACCCGAAGGGTGCTTGAGGAGGCCGGCCTTCCCCTTGCGGAGCTGGATCTGGTGGCGGTAACCAACGGGCCGGGGCTGGTAGGGGCCCTGGTGGTGGGGGTTTCCATGGCCAAGGCCCTGGCCTTTGCCCGGGGAGTCCCCCTGGTTCCGGTGGATCATGTGAAGGCCCACTCCCTGGCGGTCCTGGCGGAGGAGTCGCCCCGGTTTCCCTGGGTGAGTCTGGTGGTTTCCGGGGGGCATACCGCCCTTTTCGTGGTTCGATCCCCGGTGGAACATTATCTCCTGGGCCACACCCGGGACGATGCCGCCGGCGAGGCCTTCGATAAAGTGGCCAAACTTCTGGGGCTGGGGTATCCCGGCGGTCCGGTGATAAGTCGCCTGGCCGAAACCGGAGATCCCTCCCGGATCCCTCTTCCCCGTCCCATGCTGGATCATCCGGGCTACGATTTCAGTTTTTCGGGACTTAAGACCGCGGTGCTTAATCTGGTGCGCTCCGGACGTACCTTTGCGGTGCAGGATCTGTGTGCGGCTTTCGAGGCCGCGGTGGCCGAGGTCCTGGTGGAAAAGACCGTGAGGGCCCTTTCGGACCTGGGGCTCTCCCGGGTGGTGGTCTCCGGAGGAGTGGCGGCTAATCGGCGTCTGCGGACCCTTTTTCAGGAGGAAGCCCGGCGCCGGGGTTTTGAGGTATATTTCCCCTCCCCCTCCTATTGTACGGACAATGCGGTAATGGTGGCCATTTCCGGATATTTTGAGTTTAAGGCCGGTAATCAGGCCTCGCTGGAACTGGACGTTTATGCCCGCAGTCAATTCCCCCGCTATCCTCTCTGAACCTCCGACACCGGCGGAGCTTTTGCGGCGCCACGGGATAAGGGCCCGGAAGCGCTGGGGCCAGCATTTCCTGGCCCGTCCCGAGACGGCTCTGCGCCTGGTGGAAGCCGCCGGGGTCCCGGTACAGGGACCGGTGGTGGAACTGGGGGCCGGCCTGGGTACCCTCACCTGGGCCCTGGCCCGGGTCTATCCCCGGGTGATCGCCTATGAACTAGATCCGAGATTACTCGAAATCCTGCAACAGGAAAAATTCCTCCCTCCCTGGGTGGAACTTCGCCCGGGGGACATCCTGCGGCTCGATTACCGGAGCCTGCGCAACGAACTGGGAGCCCCGCTGGTGGTCTTCGGAAATCTGCCCTATTACCTTTCCGGACGCCTCCTCTTTCGTTTCTACCAGGAGCACCGGCTCTTTTCCGTCGGTGTGTTTATGTTTCAGCGCGAGGTGGTGGAAAGACTCCTGGCCTCTCCCGGAGGGCGCCATTACGGGGTCCTTTCCGTGCTTACCGGTCTCCTCACCGAGGCCCGTCGGCTGATGGTTCTAAAACCCGGGGCCTTTTACCCCCCACCGGAGGTCTCCTCCGCGGTGGTGCGCCTGGTCTTTCGGCCGCGTTCCCTGCCGGCGACCCTGTGGAGGGTCCTGAAGGTCGCCTTTTCCCGGCGGCGCAAAAAACTCCTGCGCAATCTTTCCACCCTCTGGCCGGAGGAGATCCTCCGGGAGATCTTCCGGGAGCTGGGTATTCCCGAAAAGGTGCGGGCCGAGGAGCTTTCCCCGGAGGAATTTCTGGAACTGGCCCGGAGGTTAGAGGGCCGTCATCCGGTCGAGGAGGCGAAAGAGCAGGCTCCGGGTTAGCTCGTAGAATTCCGGTTTTCCCCGGATTTCCTCCGGCGACTGGACATAAGGCCCGGGGACCAGATCCGAGGCGGAATGGCGCAGGAGATCCTCGGCCCCTTCCGGGGTCATCTCCAGATGGAACTGGAAGGCCAGCACCCGATCCTTCCACACAAAGGCCTGGTTCACACAGGCCTCCGAGGAGGCCAGGTGCAGGGCCCCTTCAGGCAGGGAGAAGGTCTCCCCGTGCCAGTGGAAGGCCGGAAACTCCCGGGGAAAATCCCGGAACCAGGGATGCTCCAGGGCCGCTTCCTTGAGCTGCACCGGGAACCAGCCGATCTCCTTGACCGGATTCTTTTCCACCCGGGCCCCGAGGGCCTCAGCCAGGAGCTGGGCCCCCAGACATACCCCCAGGATGGGGATCTCTTGGGCGAGCATACCCCGCAGATAATCCTTTTCCGCCGCAAGCCAGGGGTACTCCTCCTGGTCGTGAACGCTCATGGGACCCCCCATGATCACCAGGAAATCCGGCGTTTCCTGGGGCAGGGGGTCGCCCTGGTAGAGATGGACCCCCTTTATCCGGTGTCCTCTCTCCCGGGCCCAGTCCAGGATGGTCCGCGGGGTCTCAAACGGTACATGCTGAAGATAAAGGATATCCATGGGACACCTCCTTGGTAAGGCCGGCGTATCTGCGGGCCAGATCCCTTCTGGCCAGATAGGCCTCGCGCACGATGCGCATGTCCTCCAGGAAATGGGGCAATTCCTCCAGGCGCAGGGCCTGGGGGCCGTCGCAGAGGGCGGTCTCCGGGCGGGGATGGAATTCCACCAGGATCATGTTGGCTCCGGCAATGACCCCCTGGGCCGCGGCATGGAAGATCTCCTGCAGGCCGTCCGGGGCCAGCTGCCTCCGCCCTACGGAATGGGTGGGATCCACACACACCGGAAGACGGGTGAGCCCCTTTACCACCGGAACGTGGGCGAAATCCACCAGATTGCGGTGAGGGTCCCCCAGATTGGTCTTCACCCCGCGCAGACAGAATATGATCTTTCGGTTGCCCTCGCTGGCAATGTATTCGCAGGCGTTGAGGGATTCCTCCAGGGTGATGCCCATGCCCCGTTTATAGAGGACCGGGAATTCGTCCTGACTGCCCACGGCCTTGAGCAACTCAAAATTCTGGGCGTTTCGGGTTCCGATCTGGAGCATGACCCCGGTGGGGCGTCCGGCTCTTTCGAGTTCTTCGTAGATCTCCTCGATATGGTTTTCCCGGGTCACCTCCATGGCTATGCATTTGATGCCGTATTTCCCGGCCAGTTCGAAGACCCAGGGCAGACACTTACGGCCATGCCCCTGGAAGGAATAGGGATTGGTGCGGGGCTTATAGGCCCCCATGCGGGAGGTGGCGATCCCGGCCTCCTTGAGGGCCCTGAACATGGCCTCCACGTTTTCCGGGGTATCCACCGCGCATAGACCGGCGAAGATATGGAAGGAATCCTGGTCGAAGTAGAGCCCGTTGTACTCGAAACCCAGGGGTTCGAGATCGTCCCGGTGACGTCCGATGAGGCGGTATTTCTTGGAAACCCGTACCACCCGTTCCACCCCCGGGAGACGCTGGATCTCCTCGTCCGGGAGGCGCGAGGTATCCCCGATGACGTAAATCTCCACCACCTTCCTCTCCTTGCCGGTGACTCCGGAGATGCGGGTCTGAACCTCTCCATGGAGATGGATGAGATTCAGGATCTGTTGCACCTCCGGCCCGGAGGGATCCACCTCGGGTTTGAGGATGATAATCATTTGCCCGCTGGCCTCCTTTTGCCTATATTTAGCTGAGTATGTTAGCGCTCACCGCCAGGGCTGTCAAAATACTGCTTCTCCTGCTTCTGCTGGGAGCAGTAGGGGTTTCCGGGCTTCGGGCCCGGGAGATCACCGTGGTGGTGGACCAGCCCATCTTCTCGCCCCTTCCGGTGCGGGTTCCTCCGCTGAAGGGTCCCCCCTCCGAGGCCCCTAACCTCACCCGGGTGCTGCGTCAGGATCTGGACCTTCACCTCATCTTTAAGGTGCTCAAGGAGCCCCCCCTTCCCGGGGTGTCCTCCCAGGGGTATCTGATCTCGGGTCAGGTGGAGACCCTTTCCTCCGGGCTTCGGGTGACTCTGGAACTGCGCGATCTTCTGGAGGGCCGCGTTCTCCTGCGCCGGCGTTTTGTGGGCCCTCCGGCGGCCGGACCTTTCATGATCCACCGCTTTGTGGATGAAGCGGTTAAGATCATGGCCGGTTTCCCCGGGGTTTCCTATTCCCAGATCGCCTTCGTGCGACGCACTCCCAGAGGGGATGAACTCCGTCTCATGTACTTCGATGGTCGGAGACAGAGGGTCCTTTACCGGGCCCCGATCATCCTTTCGCCGCGTTTTTCTCCGGACGGACGCCGCCTGGCCCTGGTAAGTTACGATAAGGGACGCCCCCGGGTGCTCCTCCTGGATCTTACCACCGGCCGTCTATCGGTGGTTGCGGCCTTCCCCGGATTGAATGCCTCACCGGTATGGACCCCGGACGGAAAACACCTGGTGGTTACCCTGAGTAAAGACGGCTCACCGGACCTCTATCTCCTGGATCTCAAGGGTCGGGTGCTCCGCAGATTGACCCGGAACGAGGGCATCAACACCGGAGGCAGTTTCTCCCCGGATGGGCATTACCTGGCCTTTGTTTCCGATCGCTCGGGCTCGCCCCAGATCTATCTTTACGACTTCTTTACCGGCGGGACCCGCCGGCTCACCTTCTCCGGGCGTTACAACGTTTCCCCCTCCTGGTCCCCCACCGGGCAGAGGCTGGTATTTGCCGGTCTGCGGCAGGGGAAGTTTATCCTCTTTTCCATGGACCCGGAGGGAGGAGAACCCCTGGCCATAAGCGGAGAAGGATCCTACGAAGACCCGGTGGTGGCTCCGGACGGTTATTACGTTCTGGCCCGGGGAAAGGGGCCGCAGGGACGGGGACTTTATCTGTTCCTGATCAACGGTGCGGTGAAGAAATTGTATCTGCGAGCTTCAGACCTGGTGGATTTCGACTGGGGTCGCCTGCCCTAGGCCTTCCTAGTGGATGAGCTTTCCGATCCTCCTCCACCGGATATGAAAGGTCCTGGGATCCCAGGAGAAGTAAATAAGAAAGGCCTTGCCCTTTACGTCCCGTAGGGGCACAAACCCCCAGAAGCGACTGTCGTAGCTCTCGTCGCGGTTGTCTCCCATGACGAAGATATAACCCGGGGGGACCTTGACCGGGCCGAAGTTGTCCCGGCAGAGGATTCCGGAGACGGAGAAGGGATGCTCCACGCAGGCCTCGGTCAGCGGATAGATGTGGGGATCGGTGTGCTGGACATAGGGTTCCCGCAAGGGTCTTCCGTTGACATAGACCTGTTTGTTGCGAATCATGATGGTATCCCCGGGAAGCCCGATCACCCTTTTGATGAAATCCAGCTTGCGATTGCGAGGATAGATGAAGACCACCACCTCCTGCCGATGGGGGAGTCGGCCCCGATAAAGGAAAGTGGCCCTCAGGTAAGGGATCTTCACCCCATAGACCAGTTTGTTGACCAGGATGTGGTCCCCTATAAGGAGGGTGGGGATCATGGAGCCGGAGGGAATCTTATAGGCCTGGACGAAGAAGGTGCGGATAAATAAGGCCAGCAGCAGAGCCAGCAGGATGCTCTTGACCCAATCCCAGACCTTTTCCCAGAATTCGTCCATCTTTTAGATCCGCAATACCGCCAGGAAGGCCTCCTGAGGGATCTCCACCGTGCCCAGGGCCTTCATACGTCTTTTACCCTCTTTTTGTTTTTCCAGCAACTTCTTCTTCCGGGTTACATCTCCCCCGTAGCATTTGGCCAGGACATCCTTGCGCAGGGGAGGAATGCGTTCGCGGGCGATGATTTTGGCCCCGATGGCCGCCTGAATAACCACCTCGAAGAGCTGCCGGGGAATGACCTCCTTCAGCCGGGAGACCAGATCGCGCCCGCGGTAGTAGGCCTTTTCCCGATGTACGATAACCGAAAGGGCATCCACCGGCTGTTTGTTGATGAGGATATCCATTTTGACCAGGTCTCCGGGGCGATACTCCAGGAACTGATAATCCATGGAGGCGTATCCCCGGGAGACGGATTTCAGACGATCGAAGAAATCCAGGACCACCTCGGCGAAGGGAAGGTCATAGACGATGAGAACCCGTTCCGGAGTGAGGTAACGTATCTCGCGCTGTTCTCCGCGTTTTTCCTCACACAGGGTGAGAATGGGCCCGATATATTCCTTGGGGGAGTATATTTCTGCCCGGATATAGGGTTCCTTGACTACCTTTATCCTTCCCGGATCGGGCCATTGGGCCGGATTTTCCACCTCCACTTCGCTCCCGTCGGTGAGTTCCACCCGATAGCGCACCGAGGGCGCGGTGGTGATCAGGTTGAGGCCGAATTCCCGTTCCAGACGTTCCTGAACGATTTCCATGTGGAGAAGCCCCTGGTATCCGCACCGAAAGCCGAAGCCCAGGGCCGCGGAGGTTTCGGGTTCATAGGAGAAGGCCGGGTCGTTGAGCCAGAGCTTCTCGATGGCCTCCCGCAGATCCTCGTAGTCGTCGCTTTCCACCGGGAAGATCCCGGCAAAGACCATGGGTTTAATCTCCCGGAAGCCCGGAAGGGGTTCCACCTGCGCTCCGGCCTCGGTTACAGTGTCTCCGATGCGGGTCTCGCGGACTTCTTTGATGCCGGCGGCAAAGAACCCCACCTCCCCGGCGTAAAGCACATCCACCGCAGTGGGATGAGGGGCGAAGACCCCCACTTTGGTGACCTCGTAGGTGCGTCCGGTGGAGAGCAGTTTGATCTTCTGGCCCGGATAGATCTTTCCCTCCACCACCCGAATAAGCACCACCACCCCCAGATAGGGATCGTACCAGGAGTCAAAGATCAGGGCCCGCAGGGGGCTTTCCCGTTTTCCCCGCGGAGGAGGGATCTTCTTTACGATGGCCTCCAGGATCTCCTTGGTGCCGATACCCATCTTGGCACTGGCCAGGATGGCCTCGGAGGCGTCCAGCCCTATGATCTCCTCGATCTCCCGCTTCACCCTTTCCGGGTCCGCCTGGGGAAGATCTATCTTGTTGAGGACCGGGATGATCTCGAGATCATTTTCCAGGGCCAGATAGACGTTGGCCAGGGTCTGGGCCTCCACCCCCTGGGAGGCATCCACCACCAGTAAGGCCCCTTCGCAGGCCGAAAGGGCCCGGGAGACCTCGTAAGAAAAGTCCACATGCCCGGGGGTGTCGATAAGGTTGAGCTGATAGAGCTCTCCATTCTCGGCCCGGTAATAAAGCCTTACCGCCTGGGCCTTGATGGTGATCCCCCGTTCCCGCTCCAGATCCAGCTTGTCCAGAAACTGCTCCCGCATCTCCCTCTCGGATACCGCACCGGTGGCTTCAAGCAAACGATCCGCCAAAGTGGACTTTCCATGGTCCACATGGGCAATGATGGAAAAGTTTCTAATTTTTTCCTGAGGAAAAGCCCTCATCTTTTTCTTTCTTGCCTCTTTTATTCCCGGTTTAGTTTCTTCATACCCGGTTTGATTTTACGGTGCATTTTTACTGTAAGCTAAATTTTCTTCTTGACAAGTAGTCGTTTTTTCATGTATGAGGATAAAAAAGGAGGTTGAATGTCTTTTCCTTGGCGCGTATTCGGGGGGAAAAAGGGTTTTTTGGGTCTAGATATTGGTAGTTATGCCCTCAAGATGGCTGAGGCCCATCAGAAAGGGGCTTCGCTGGTGGTGACCTCCTTCGGTCAGGTGCGTTTGCCTCCGGACACCGTGGTGGAGGGGACCATAAAAGACCCGGAGAAGTTCTGGGAGGCCTTTAATCGTCTATGGCAAAACCTTAAACCGCGGAGCAAACAATTGAACTTGGGGTTGTATGCCTATACCACCTTTTACGATCGTATTCCTCTGGGGTTTGTTGAGGCCGAAGATTTTGAACAGGCCGTCCTTTCCGAGATAGAGAGTTTTGTACCTTTCGATATAGAGGATATTTACATAGACTACGTACCTATTCTTAAGGAAGAAAACAAATATGAGATTGTTTTTGCCACCGCTAAGAAGGAGCAGGTAGATGCCCTGCTGGAACTATTTTCCGCCAGTCCTTTCAAGATCAATGCCATCGATGTGGATGTCTTTGCCGTGGCCAATCTCTTCGAGTACCTCTACGGTCCCCGGGCCCGGATGATCATCGACATAGGGTTTTCCAAGACCCTGGTGATCTTTACGGACAAATTCGGGCCCCTTTTCTCCCGGGAGTTCAACTATGGTCTGGGTTACGTTACCCGCAACATAGCCCAGGAGCTGGATATTCCTCTGGAGGAGGCCGAGCGGCTCCAGTTCTCTCCCCCGGAGGACGAACGGGGATACGCCATTCGGGAGATCTATACCGAGTTCCTGCGCAATCTGGTGGAGGAGATAGAAAATAGTCACAATATCTTCAAGGGTAAATATTATTTTGCTCCGGACGAAGGGTTTGTCATCGGCGGGGGGAGCAATATTCCGGGGATAAAGGAATTTCTGAAAGAGCAGCTCAAGATGGATATCCAGGAGCCGGAGCTGAACACCAAGATCAGATTTGCCAAGAACTTCGATCCCGAGTACCAGAGGCTGGTGGGGTTGACCGGTTTTACCGCGGTGGCCCAGGCGATAAGAGAGTTCATAGCATGATCAAGATAAATTTTGTCCGCGAAGTAAAAGAAAAGAGGGCCCTGGCCTTTAGCTGGGTCAAACTTTACCTGGGGGCCCTGGTGGTTCTGGTTTCCCTGCTGCTGGGGTCCTTGGTCTGGATGCATCAGGAGCTAAGCTCCCGCGAGGCCAGGCTGGATCGGCTGGAGATGGAAAAGCGCAAGTATGCCCTGCTGGCCAAGAAGGTCCAGGCCCTCAAAAAGGAGGATCAGGAGCTGCGCACCCGGATCCAGACTATCCTGGATCTTAAGCGAAGGCGGGGGCAGCTTCTTCGGGTCTTCGACCAGGTAATCCTTTCCCTTCCCGCGGGCAAGATGTATCTGGTCAATCTCTCCCTGGACATGCACCGGGTGGTCCTTTCCGGTTTTGCCCTGGATTATCAGAACGTGGCCACCTTTTTGAAGACGCTCGAGGAAAAGCCCATCTTCAAGAAGGTGGATCTCTTCTATACCCGAAAGAAAAAGATCGGCGAATACGATCTGGTGGAATTCAAAATCGGACTGGGGTTCTAGGACCGATGAAGAAATACGCCCAGAAGATCCGGACCTGGCTGGCCCAGCAGATCGAACCCCTGGGGTTCAGGCAGAGGGTGTTTCTGGCGGTGGTCAGCCTGCTGTTGCCGACCTTTCTCTATCTCTACTTTTATTTTCTACCCTCCTACCGGCGCCTCCAGTCCATGGACCGGCAGATCGCCCAGTTGCAGAAAGAGATCCAGAAATATCGGGTTCTGGCCTCCCAGAAGTCCTATCTCGAGGCCAAGATCCGCCAGAGAAAGATCTTTTTCAAGCGTCTGGTATATATTCTGCCCAACGAAAGGGAGATCCCGGATCTTCTCAGCCGGGTCTCGGAGCGGGCCAAGCAGTCCGGTTTGCAGGTGCTTTCCTTCACCCCCAAGCCCGAAATACGGCAGAATTACTATAACGTTATCCCTGTGACCCTGGAGCTATCCGGGGATTTTCCCGAACTGGTGTATTTCTGGGAGGACGTGGAACACCTCCCCCGCATCATCACCCTGGCCTCCATGAACATCCAGCTCAAGTCGGGCCGGAACCAGCAGTACAATCTGTTCGTGCACTCCACCTTTAACACCTATCGCTACACCGGGACCCCCCTTAAGAAAACCCAAAAGAGAGCGAGAAGATGAGAGCCTGGCTGACCCTATCGGTGATCATACTTCTGGTCTTTACCGCCTGTCAGAAGGAAGGGGCCCGGAAACGTTCCGGAACGGTTCCGGTGGCCCGGAAGGTCAAGGTCGAGGATCGGGAGCTCAAGGCCTGGGAGAAAATGCTGGATGAGGAGACCTATCACACCCGTCTTAAGGCTTATAATAATCCCTTCAAGCCCTTTTTCGTGAAGAAGAAACCGGTGCGCACCGTGTCACATGTTTCTTCCCCCTTACAGAAGTGGAGCCTTAAGGAGTTGCGGTTCACCGGGGTGATCTGCAAGAGGGGGCGTTGCTGGGCCCTTATCGAGGATCCCACCGGGAAGGGATATATGGTAGCCCAGGGGGCCCGAATCGGGAGCGAGGGCGGAGTAATAATAAAGATCTCGCGCAGGGGTTATCTCCTGGTACAGGAAAAGGTGTATGATTTCCTGGGTCAGGAACATCTGAAGCAATATAAAATATACCTGAGACCCACGGAGGAATCCTCATGAGAGTCTTCAAAACCGGTTTGGTCTTCCTCTTGGTGATATGGGTGCTGGCCTGGGCCGAGGCCCTTCAGGCCGCAGGGCACCTGCTGCAGAATGTGGAAATAACGCCCTTTTCCCAGGGGGCGAGCATCATCTTCACCTTCAATCGGGCGCCTCGGGTAAAGGCCGCGGCCAGGGAGGGAGGACGGGGGGTCATCCTCCATTTCGCGGATACCCGGATCGGGAGCACCGAATGGGTAAAGTCCATGCGCAAGAGCCTGATCAAGAGCATGGATATCGCCGCGGAAAATACCGGGATAAAGATCGAACTGGTTACGGATAAGCCGGTGCTTTACCGGGTCAAGTCCAAGGGGCCGGCGGTTATTGTCACTTTGCTGGAAAAGAAGGTCATGGCCGCGCCCGGAGGAGAGGGCCGTTCCCGAAAATTCGGGAAGGTTACCCAGGAATGGTACGAGAGGATCTGGCTCCCCTCCCTCAAGGAAAAAGCCATCCAGGTGCCGCTTACCCGCCCCAAGTACACCGGAACTCCTATCTCCGTGGATTTTCAGAATGCGGATATCCATGCGGTGTTACGGCTGCTGGCCAAGGTGGGAGGGTTCAACGTGGTGGTGAGTGACACCGTGCAGGGAAAAGTAACCCTGCGCCTGGAAAACGTCCCCTGGGATCAGGTGCTGGATACGGTCCTTTCCGCCAAGGGTCTGGGGATGGTCCGGGTGGGAAACATCATTCGGGTGGCCCCCCTGGAGGAGTTGCGCCGACAGGCCCAGGAGATCCGCCAGATTAAGGAGGAACAGGCCCGTGAGGAGGATGTCGCCCCTCTGGAGACCGTGTATCTGCAGGTTAACTATGCCAAGGCCGAGGATGTGGCCCAGCAGATCCAGAAGATCCTTTCGGATCGGGGCGAGGTCACCTACGAGGAGAGGACCAATCAGATCATTCTGAAGGACGTCCCCAAGGTCATCCGGGAAGCCCGGAAGCTCATCGAGAGGATCGATCAGCCCACCAAGCAGGTACTCATTGAGGCCCGGATTGTGGAGATCCAGGACAGTTATGAACACCGCCTGGGGATCAGGTGGTCCGGGGCCGGCTGGCGTCTGAGTCAGCAC
>NZ_WFVX01000120.1:0-2103 GCF_015491435.1 Thermosulfurimonas sp. | reverse complement strand
GAGGCCGCGGGTTCGGAAAAAAACTTTCAGGAGGAGGCCCTTTCCGCCAGAGTTACGAGAGGGCTTTTCCTGAAAACCGCAAGGACCCGTGGGACCTCTCCGGGGTTTTTTACCTTTATGACATAAAGGCCCGAGGGATACGGGCCATCCACGATCCGGGCTCCCACCGAGAGGAGAAGACGTCGTATCTCTCCCTCCCGGGCCTCGGGCCGGAAGAGGACATTTATCAGTTCACCCCTTTCCTTCACCGGAGCGGAAAGGGTGGTGTAGGGTAGAGGAGAGGGGTGGTAGGCCTTGATCCCCAGAAACACGATAAGGAGAAATTGAAAAATGATGACCAGGGTTTTGAAGGAGGGAAAGGCCCGGAGCGTAAAGACCCGAATCCGCCTTCTCGGCGGATGCAACCGGGCCCTAAGGCGCAGAAACAGGTCCTTCGGAGGTCTTTCCTCGGCCGCAAGAAGATCGTAGGCCCCGGAAAGAGCCCTCCACTCCTCGAGTTCTTCCCGAAGGGCCGGGTCCTTCTTAAGAGCCTCCTCCACCCTTCTCCTTTCCGGCTCGGAAAGGAGCCCTTTTACATAATACGGTAAAAGATCCCGGATCTCTTTTTCAGAGGACATCTTCGCGCCTCACCCCCATCTCTTCAAGGATTTTGCGGAGCTTTTTCTTAGCGTGAAAGACCCGGGTCTTTACCGTATTTACCGGAATATTCAGGAGCTGGGCCACCTCCTCGTAACGCAGCCCGTGAAAGAACACCAGATCCAGGACCTCCCGGTGGGTGAGAGGAAGTCGTTTCAGGGCTCTCGCGAGCAACCTAAACCGCTCCCTTTCCATGCTCTCTTCCACCGGATTCTGGCCTCCGGCTGTTTCCTCGTATTCCACCTCTTCATGCCGTCTCTCCCTGCGAAGGGTCTTAAAGGTCAAATGCCGGGCGATGCTGTACATCCATACGAGGGCCTGCGAACGCCCCTCAAAATTCTTTGCCGATCGCCAGATCTCAAGATAGGTTTCCATCATGATATCCTCGGTTTTCTCCCGGTCTCCGCAGAGACGATAAATATAAAACCAGATCTTTTCGGCCGTGAGCCGATAAAGCTCCTCAAAAGCCCGCTCATCTCCGGAGGCCACTCTTTCAAGAAGTCTCTCAATCACATAAGTGTCCTTTTCAAAGGATAAGGTTCATAATTTCTTTTTTAACATTTTTAAAGATATTTTCCAAGATTTTAAGAAAAGATAGCCATTGATATTTTACATAAAATTTAAATCCCCCTTTTGAGGTATGATTACTTTTATCTAAATTTATTCCATAAAACTTAAGAAGACGAAAAGGTAAACCTTGGATTTCCGTCCAAGGGGTTTTAAACTTTTTGATCCGGATCAAGGAGGAATTTAGGGGGGAACTTAATATAAAAGTAGATCCTGATAAGGAGGTTTAGTTATGGCCAGGAAATTGGTGGTCAACCAGGAGGAATGTATAGGTTGCGGCTCCTGTGTGGAGATCTGTCCGGAGGTCTTCGAGCTTGACGAAAACGAGAAGTCCTATGTGAAAAACCAGGAGGCCTGTAACACCTGCGACTGCGAGGAGGCCATCGAGACCTGTCCGGTGGGGGCCATCTCCTGGGAGGAGGAATAAAGTGATCCTGGCTACGGGCCAGGATCGGTGTTACGACACCCGGGGCCGGGAGGTCCCCTGCGCGGGTAGCGGCCAGGACGGAGAGCTCCGGATCGGGCTCTCGGCCCGGCTGCGTTTCAGACTGGAGGGAGAGCTCGTACGGGATCTCCTTACCGGTCTTTCCTGGCCCCGGAACGCCTCCCTCTTTGAGTTTCCCATGAGCTGGGAGGAGGCCCTTTCGGCCGTAAAAAAACTCAACCGGGAAGGCTTCCTCGGCTTTTCCGACTGGCGGCTCCCGAACCGCAGGGAACTCCGCAGTCTGGTCTTCCTTCAGGCCAAAAATCCGGTCCTTCCCCCGGATCACCCCTTCGAAAACGTCTTTCACGGCTGGTACTGGACCTCCACCACCGCGACCATCAATCCCCGCTACGCCTGGAACGTCCATTTCGGCGGCGGCCGCATGTTCTACAGTCACAAGGAAGACGAACGGATGG
>NZ_WFVX01000119.1:0-2382 GCF_015491435.1 Thermosulfurimonas sp. | reverse complement strand
TCTTTCTTTTTGCCGCCCAGGAGGGGGAGAAGATCCCTCTGGCCCTGGCCCGGCGGCTGGCCTTCCTGGGGGTGCTCATCACCCTGGGGGTTTTTGTGCTTACGGCATTCTATTTTCTCTTTCTCCCCCGTCCGCAATATACCCTCTTTAGCGGGCCCTTTGGTTCCACCGTGCGCACCGGTCTTTCCGATCGGGTGGCTCCGGGAGAGATCGCCGCCCTTCAGGAGGATCCCAGCGTGGCCTTCCGGGTGCGCTGGCTCTCCGGGCTCCGTCCGGCCCGGCCCTATTTCCGGGTCTATGTGTACGGAAACTATCACCGGGGTGTCTGGACCGCTCTCCGGAAGGGCCGGGGAGGGGGACCGAGGTCTTTACCGGGACCCCGGGCCAGGGTGGAGATCCTGCCCCAGGTGGAGACCCGGGCCCTGCCGGTTCCGGGATATCCTTTGGAGGTGGAGACGGTGCGCGGACCTGTCGCCGAACCCGGTCCGGAGGGAACGGTGGTCCTTAAGAGGGAGGTGCTGGAACCGTCCCTCTGGCGTCTCACCGTGGTCCTGACCCCTTTCTTCCCGGCGGAGAGCCCTCCAGAAGATTTCCTCCGGGTCCCTCGTCGGATTCGTCCCTCCCTCAAACGGCTCGCCGAAGGTCTTCGTCGCTCCGACCCCCTGGAAACCGCCCGGGCCGTGGAAGCCTTCCTGCGTCGAAACTATACCTATACCCTTTCCCCGGGGCCTCCTTCCGGGGAACCCCTCCTGTGGTTTCTCTTTTCCTCCCATCGGGGACATTGCGAGTACTTCGCCACGGCCATGGTCTTTTTGCTGCGCACCCTGGGGATCCCGGCCCGGGTGGTGGGGGGATATGCCGGCGGGCAGTGGAACCCCTTCGGCGGGTATTATCTCCTGCGGGAAAAAGACGCTCACACCTGGGTGGAGGTCTGGATCCAGGGGAAGGGATGGATGCCCTTCGATCCGACACCGGCCTCGGGATTCTCTCCCCGCCCCTCTCCCTTCAGGAGATGGCGTCTTCTCTGGGATTACCTGCAATTTCGCTGGTACTACTGGGTGGTGGAATACGATTTCTTGAAACAGATGCGTCTCCTTCGGCACCTGGCCGGGGGGCTGGGACATAGGCCCCGCCTGAGGCTGAATCCTCCCCGGATCCGGCTCCCGGCCCTGGTGATTCTCCTGGGGCCGGGCCTGGTGGCTGGCGTTTTTCTTCTCCGGCGGAGAAGGTTTACCCCGGTGGAGCGTCTCCTCCGGGAATTCTCCCGGTACGGATGGCCCCGGAGGGCCTCCGAGACCTTAGGAGAGTATCTGGAGCGCGTGTCCCGCGAGCGTCCGGATCTTTCCTCCGAGCTTCGGACCTTCTGTGAACTCTATTATCAGGAGGTCTTCGGGGGGCAGGATACCCGGGCCGCTCAGAAGGAGCTCCTTTCCCGGATCCTCAGGCGTCTTCGATCCAGATAACCCGGCACTGGTTTGCCCCCGGGGCCAAAGCCTGGTATGAAACTAATAATAGTCGGTGTTTTCCACTTCCGTAAGGGAGCAACGGGTATGGAGCCCCGCCATAAGGTACTTTTGGCCTACGATGGGACCACGCCTTCCCGCCAGGCGGTGGCCTACCTGGATCGGGTCTTCGGACACCGGGAGGATTTCGGGGTGACCGTGTGTGTGATCGCGCGTCGGCCTCCCAGCTATCTGCTTCAGTCCGGAGGGGGGAAGAGTTTTCTGGAAAAGGAGGATCTCCTGGATAGGGCCATCTCCGAGAGCCTGGCCCAGGCCCGGGAGGTGGCGGAAAGGGGAAAGGCCCTCTTTTCGGTCCTTCCTCCGGAGGCGGTGGAGACCAAGGTCTCCCTTCAGAGCGGGGATCTGGCTTACGAAATCATCCGCGAGGCCGAAAGCGGTTATTACGATGCCATTGTGGTGGGGCGCCGGGGTCTTTCGCGGGTTACCCAGGGGTTTATGGGCAGTGTTTCTTATAAGCTGGCCCAGCACGCCCGGGTACCGGTGTGGATGGTGGCCGGAAAGGAGTGGAACCACCGGGTGCTGGTGGCGGTGGATCTGGGGGAGCCCGGATTCCGGGTGGTGGATCACGTGGCCTATACCTTTGCCCGGGATCCACGGGTGGAGATCACCCTGCTGCATGTGGTTTATCCCTGGGTGGGGGCCGAGCCCCGGACCCAGACCCTGAAGCGGGTGGCCCGCGAACTGGAGGTGAGCGAAGAAGAGGAGACCCGGGGCTTTTTCGAACGGGCCCGCAAACGTTTCGAGGAGGAAGGCCTCCCCTCCGAACGGGTGCGGGTAAAGATCGTACGCTCCATTTTCGGCCCGGCCTCGGCCATCCTTCGCGAGGCCCGGCGTGAGGGGTACGGCACGGTGGTGGTAG
>NZ_WFVX01000118.1:0-27228 GCF_015491435.1 Thermosulfurimonas sp. | reverse complement strand
CTATGGGTCCCACCGGGGAGGGAGAAGGGGGATAAGGAGTGAGCACCACCTTCTGGCGACTGTAGCCCTCGGTATCCACATTGGCCACGTTATGACTGGTTACATGGACCTCGGTCTGAAAGGCAAGAAGGGCGTTTTTGGCGATATTGAGGGCGCTGCTAATGCCGGCCACCCTTAAGCCTCCCGGGAGATAATCCGGGCCTCGGTCGGGGCCGAGGACCCGTAGGCGGCCTCGGGGGTAATCACCCTCTTTAACACTTCGAAGGCCTCCTCGATGAAGGAAAGCCCGGCCTCCACCAGGGCCTTGTTCCGGTCGTTGAGCTCCAGGATCTCCCGCAGAAGTTCCCGATCCTCCGGAGAGATCCCCTCCTCTTTTATCTTCTCCACCAGACGGGCCTTATAGGAGGCGGTGCGCAGCACACTCTCAATGGCCCCTTTAAGCAGGGCCTCCCTCTCCTCCTCCAGGGCCTTTTTCAGTTCCCTCAGGGTCTTCTGACTCATCTCCTACCTCCTTTTTCGGCAGAATGGGAAGCCGGCTTTAACCCCATCTTCTGGCTCAGGTCCCGGTAAAGAAGTCTGGCTATCCCCAGACCCCGGCCGGAGAGATCCCGGGCCAGCTGCTCGTAGTAAAGATCCCGATATATCCGCATCTCCAGTCCTTCGGGGAAGAGCCCGCTGCGCAGGACCGTGCGCTCCATCCCTCGGAGAAGGATCTGGAGAAACAGGGCCTCGAATTCGCGACAGGCCTCCTGCAGGGCCCGCCCGGGATCCTTCTGAGCCAACTTTTCCAGCCGATAGAGATCCGCAAAACCTTCTCCTCTGACCTTCATCCTCTCATCCTCAGATGATCACCAGTTCGGCCTGAAGGGCCCCGGCGGCCTTAATGGCCTGAAGCACCGCAATGAGGTCGCGCGGAGTGGCCCCCACGGCGTTAAGGGCCCGGACCAGTTCTCCGATACTGGCTCCCTCCTCCAGCACCACGATACGGGCCTTCTGTTCCCGGGCCCGGATCTGGGTGCGGGGCACCACCGCCGTACGTCCCCCGGCGAAGGGCTGGGGTTGCACCACCTGGGGCCTTTCCCGGATTACCACCGAGAGGTTCCCGTGGGCAATGGCCACCCGGGAGATGCGCACGTTTTCTCCCATGACCACCGTACCGGTGCGTTCATCGATCACCACCCGGGCCGGAACGTCGGGCTCCACCTCCACCTCTCCCACCCGGGCCAGCAACTCCACCACCCGCCCCCGATAGACCCGGGGCACGGTAAGGGCCAGGGTGCGCCCGTCCAGGGCCCGGGCGTAGGGACCGTGCAGGAGATCGTTTATGGCCTCCACCGCCCGGGCCACGGTGGTAAAATCCGTCTCCCGAAAAGAGAGTTTGATCACTCCCTTATCGTTCAGATCCACCGGGACCGCCCGTTCCACCACCGCTCCGTTGGGCACCCGGCCCACGGTGGGATGGTTGACCTGGACCCGGGCCCCGGCTCCGGCGGCCCCGAAACCGCCGATAGAAACCGGCCCCTGGGCCAGGGCATAAACCCGGCCGTCAGGTCCCCGTAGAGGAGTGAGGAGCAGGGTTCCCCCCTGAAGGCTCTTGGCATCACCGATGGAAGAAACCAGGACATCGATCCTCTGACCGGGTTTCACAAAAGGGGGGAGCTCCGCCGTGACCATCACCGCCGCCGCGTTCTTGAGTTTGACCTGGGCCCGGGGGACCCGAATCCCGAATCGTTCGAGCATATTCACCACCGACTGCACGGTAAACTTGGTCTGATCCCCATCCCCGGTACCCTTGAGACCCACCACCAGTCCGTAACCCACCAGCTGATTGGACCTCACCCCCTCCACGGAAACCAGATCCTTGAGCCGGGCGGCCCGGACCGTACCCAGCAGCAACATAAACAACCCGGTCCAGAGGATCAGCCTGCGCATAACTTCCCCCTCAAAAGAGCCAGATCAGATGCAGAAGCTGGGCCACCCACCCCGGCCCCCGAATAATCTCCTTGTTCGGGCCCCTTCCGCTATACTCCAGGGTTACGTCGGAAAGCTGGGTCGAAAGGACGGTGTTATCCGTATCTATGTCCTGGGGACGAACGATCCCGGTAAGGACAATGTATTCCAGATCGGCATCCTGTTTGACCACCCGTTTGGCCTGGACCACCAGGTTACCGTTGGGCAACACCTTTATCACCCGGGCGGTGATGGTGGCCCGGATGTCGGTCTGGCGGCTCTGCTGGCTCTGGGCGTTGAGATTGTATTGATAGGAGGAATCGAACATCTGCGAGGAAGAAAAGCGGGGATTGTGTTCCTCCAGATACTTTTCAAATCCCAGAAGTTTGGCCACCCCGGCCTTAAGCCCGGAGGAGCGGCTTCCCTTGTTGCTTACCTGCTGGCTGCTCTGATAGGTCTCCACGATCTTGATGGTCACCAGATCCCCTACTCTTCTGGCCCGGTGGTCCTCAAAGACCGAACCCCCGCTTCCGGTAAAAAGGGAACCCTCGGAAAGGGGATGGAGGGAAGGGGTGCTCCAGCCGGAAACCTTGGGAGGAGGCGGAGGCACGATAGCCTCGGGATTACGCGAGGCACAGGCGGCAAGGAGGATCATCAGCAGGAAAGGCATCACCCTGCGCATCAGAAACTCACCTCCACGGTATGGGCATCCACCACCCGGGCGTAGATCTCCCGTTTACTGGAGAGGTTCCGCACCCGGATGATCTCCCCGGGGCGACCGTCCTCCCGGGCCTGGCCCTTGGTCACCACGGTGATAAACCGCCCCCGGGCCACGATGTTTACGATCTGATTGCGTCTTACGATCGGGGGGATTTCGATCTGGGAGGCCCGCAGGGGACGCCCGGGAGAAAGCCCGTAGCGGGCACACTTGCCCAGGGCCTCCCGGATATCACCGATCACATCCTGGGGCAACCGGGTAAGGGGACGCCGCACCACGGTGAGGTCCTCCCGGGTGAGACAGGCTCCCCGGGGAACCGGGCGGGTCAATACCACCACCGGCACCCGAACCTCCACATAACCCAGGACCCGCACCCGCACCAGAAGACGTCCGTTTTGAAGGTAATCCACCAGAAGGGTGTTGGACCCCGGACGGGGAATCCCTATCACCTTCACCCTCTCCACCGCTCCCTCCGGAACCTCCACCGGAAGGGGTTCGGCGGAAAGACGCACGATCTCCACCTCCTTCTCCGGCCAGGGAAGGGCCCGGACCACCCATTGCTGGAAGAGCCTCTCGAAGTGTTCCCTGCCCAGAGACTGAGCCCGCACCAGGGTGCCGGTCCAGAGCAGGACCAGAAGACTCCAGAGCATTAGAAAAAGCAGGAAAAGAAGCGTCTTAAGCCTTTCTCCGGCCCGGCTCATGGCCCCTTACCTTTTCAGATTATTGGCTATCTCCAGCATCTGGTCCGCGGTGAGGATCCCTTTGGAATTGGCCTCGTAGGCCCGCTGGGTGATGATCATCTTTACCATCTCCTCCACCACATCCACATTGGACATCTCCAGGTATCCCTGGGCGATGGTGCCCAGGCCCTGACTGCCGGGATTGCCCTCGATGGGATCCCCGGCTGCATCCGTGGCCCGGTAGAGATTGCGTCCGATGGGATCGAGTCCGGCAGGATTGACAAAATCGTAGATGAGGAGCTGGGTCTGGGCCAGAATGTTTCCGTTGGCATCCAGGGCCGAGATCATCCCGTCCGGGGTGACCTCTATCCGCACCGTCCCGGTAGGCACCACGAATTCGGGTTGCAGCCGGGCCCCGTCGGCGGTCACAATATAGCCGTCGCGATCGATCTTGAAATTGCCGGCCCGGGTATAAAGTTCCTCTCCGTTGACCAGGACCTTAAAGAACCCCCTCCCCTCGATGGCCCAGTCCAGTTCCTGATTGGTCTGCTGGTATTCACCCTGGGTGAAGACTTTATGGATGGCCACCGGCCGAACCCCCAGACCGATCTCCATCCCCACCGGGATCTGATTCCCCTCCGCGGTAACCGCCCCGGCCATCTTCAGTTTCTGATAAAAGAGGTCCTCAAAATCCACCCTGCTCTTCTTGAATCCGGGGGTATTCACATTGGCCAGATTGTTGGCGATGGTGTCCAGACGAAGCTGCTGACCCTGCATACCGGTGGCTGCGCTCCAGAGTCCTCTAATCATCCTCGACCTCCGTTTACAGTCTTCCTGCGGTGGCAAGGAGCCGCCCGGTGGCCTCGTCCGAGGTCCGGAGGGCCCTCTGCACCGCCTCGAATTCCCGATGGATCTGGATAAGCTGCACTATCTCCGTCAAGGGATTGACATTGGATTTCTCCAGATACCCCTGTCGGATCTGAAAATTTTGAGCCGGACGTTCCTCGACCCCCTGAGCCTGAAAAAGATTTTCCCCTATCTTCCGAAGCTTGGAGAGGTCATCGAAGGTCACCACATCCAGCCGGGCCACGGTGGTGCCGTCCACAGAGATGGTGCCATCGTCATGAATTAGGATCCGCTGCTCCGGCAGGGTAATGAGCCCACCGCGAGCCAGGCCCGGATCCAGGATTACCGGTGCTCCGTTGGCCAGCACCGGATACCCCTGCGGGGTAACCAGTCTATGCCGGGCATCCAGCATGAAGTTTCCTGCCCGGGTATAGGCCACCCCCTCCGGGGTCTGCACCTTGAAAAAACCCTCCCCTACGATGGCCAGATCCAGGGGATTGTCGGTGGGTTCGAGTTCCCCCTGATCATAAACCGTATATTCGGAAATCTCCTTGAAAATACGGCGATAACGCGGACCGATCTTGCGCATCAAATACTCGTGAAAGGCCACCCCGTCGCGCTTGAATCCGGGGGTATCCACATTGGCCAGATTGTTGGTGGTAACCGCCAGCCGCCTCTCCAGGAGCTGGCCGGCCTCCAGGGCCTCCAGCGCCGCCAGCTGTGGATTTACCCTGAGCGCCTTCATCTCAACAAGGAGAAGTTGCAAAGGCTGTGCCAGAAAGAGATCCGTTCCTTTCCCCGCGGTATAAAAGGGGAAACGCTGTCCCGGGTACCCGAAAGGGGGAAATAAATTCCCTCCGGGGCGGAAAATATTGCCTAGGAGTTAAAGGGGAAGATGCAGGAGCTTCCGGAGACGCTCGCGGATGCGTTCCTCCAGCGAACGGGACCCCAGGCTCACCCGCGGTCGGCGATAGGGCCCCCGGAGATGGACGGTGAGCTGGACCCGGCCCTCGGCATCCCGGAGATGGGCCGCGAGCGGCAAACGCCGAACCAGTTTATCGGAAAGGGACCGGGAAAAGGTGAGGTCCACCGGGAGATCCAGAACCCCGGCGAAGGTTACGCTTCCGCTCTTTACCCGGGCCTTAAGGGCCGGCCCCTGCAGGGCGGCCTGTAGCAGGACCCGGCATTTTTGCACCCGAAAGTTTCCGCGCAGCTGGTCAAAGAGCAGGGTACGCAGTTCCGGAAGGTTCAGCACCCGGGCAAGTTCCTGGGTGGCCGGGATTTCCGAGAGTTGCAGGGACTTCACCTCAAAGATCCCTTTTCCGGCCAGGGTATCCAGGATGGCGGGAAGGGAGCCCCCTTGAGCGGTAAAATTTCCGTCGTAAGAGGCCACTCCTTCCACCTTTCCGGGAAGATCGGGATAGAGACCGGAAAGGAGGGGAGCCAGCCGGATCCCCTTCCCGGTCTCCCTCAGTCTCCAGGTGGGAGGGGAAGCCAGCTCGGCCTCTAGATGATCGCTCACCCACCCGTCAGCTACCCGGCACCGGAGGTCGGAAATCAGACGGTGTCCCTCAAGCACGGCGGTGGCCCGGAGATCGGTTACCGCCAGACGGCGATAAAGAATCTCCCTGAGGGTCACCTGGGCCCGCAGTTTCCGGAAGGGAAGCACCGGGAGCGCAGGCTTGGCCCTTTTTCCGGAGGAGGGGGCCCTGGCCCCAGACCGCGCTTGCGAGGAGGAAGGAACCGCCCCGGAGGAGGTCCGCAGGAAGGGATTGAGGTCCAGTTTTTCCCCGCTAAGGTTCAGGGTCAGCTCCGGAGCGGAAAGATAATTCCGGACCGAAAGATCCAGGCGATAGGGTTCCTTTAAAAGATCGAACCGCAGTGTAGCCTCAAGGACCCGGGGAGAAACTGAGGCCCGGAGCCCAAAGGGGACCTTCAGCCGGGGAAGGGCACCGGTTCGGTCCTCGAAGGCCAGGAGCCCCTGGCGCACCTCGAAGCGGGGCACCACCAGGGCCAGGGGAAGGGCCGTTCCGGAGGTCCGGGACCCGGCAGCCGAACCCCCCGGGCCGGAAGCCCTCTTCCGGAGAAAGCGCAGGCTCTCCCAATTGAAGGTGCCGTCCCGGTAACGAACGAGATGCACATAGGGCTCGATCACCTCGGCCCGGGTAAAGACCAGCTTTCTGTGCAGCAGGGGCCAGAGGGAAAAACGCACCCTCAGGGCCTTAAGACGCACGAAATCCGTACGTCCGTCGGCCTCCTTTATGACCAGCCCCCGTAGATAAACCCCTTTGAAGGGCCCTACCTCCACCCGGCTCAGGGTTACCTTGCGCCCCAGGGCCTCCTCGGCCCGGGCTATGACCAGGGGCCGAATCCTATCCGGCCGAAGATAATAGCGCACCAGCAGGGTGAGCCCCAATAGGGCCAGAAGGATGAGGACTACGATTCCGGTTACTATCTTGGCCCAGAGACGCACTTAGCCCCCACCTTAATAAGCGTACTTCCTGGCCACCAGGATAGCAAAGATGGCGGGAAAGACCAAGCCTGCGGGAAGCAGGAGGAAGGGGGAGCCTTTCCCCCCGGCGGCCAGGGCCTTAAGGACCATGAACCAGGTATAGGAAAGGATCACCGCCAGGATCCCCGCGGAAAGCCCTTTGGCCAGGGCCCGTTTGCCACGAAAGGTGAGGAAGAGGACCAGGGCCGGGGCCGCCACCAGAAGACTGATGAAGGGGAAAAGGAGTCGATAGAGGATCTCGGTGAGGGGGAGAGAGGCGGAAAGACCCGAGGCCTTGAGGAAGCGATAACGGCGCCAGAGATCCCGCAGTGAAAGGGTGTTCAGGGGCTGCTGCACCGAAAGGAGGACCTGGGGAGAAAAAGAAATGGCATAAATCCGGCGCGAAAAGGTATGAGGCAGGAAATCCTCTTGCCTTTTCGCCTCCACGCCCCCTTCCAGAAGCCATCTTCCCTTTTTCAGGTAACGGGCCCGCCGGGCATAGACATAGGCCCTGGGACCGGCGCGGTCTCTCCGGATATAGAACAGATCCTCCAGAAGCTCACCCCGGGGTTCGAGCGGACGGGCCGAAAGGAGAAAATCCGGCCCGATAAAGAACATCTTTCCCGAGGCCAGAAGCCGCCAGGGTTGCTCTCCCTTGATCCGTACCTCCCAGGTATAGAGGGCCTGGTAGGAGGCCCGGGGGAGGGTTAGGGCCAGAAAGGCGGAGAAGAGGAAGGAAAGGAGGAGGGCCACGCCGAGATAGGGTCGGAGGATCTTTCCCGAGGAAAAACCCAGGGTACGGAGGGCCAGAAGCTCGTTACCCCTAGAGACAAAGGCCAGACAGGAAAGCAGGGCCAGGGCCAGAGAGGGCGGCCAGATCTGATAGAGGATCTCCGGGAGCCGATAAAGGAGATAAACCAGAAAAAGCCCCACCGGGGCGCGGGCCGCCAGGATGTCCTCCAGCCGTTCAAAAAATTCCACCAGGAAATAGATCCCCCCCAGGGCGGTAAGGATCAGGGGAAGCAGGAGCTTGAGGGGAGATAGGAGATAGCGCTGGTAAAGCTTCATCGGCCCTCCCGACGCAGGAAATCCCACCCGGCCAACACCGCCACCGCCCCCATCAGGATGGAAGGCAGCCCCAGGGCCAGAGGGGGGGGAAAATAACCGCTTTCGGAAAACCCGGTCCCCAGGGAAAAGAGGAGATAGTAGCACAGATAGAGTCCCAGACCCGCGGCCAGGGCCAGCCCCCTCCCCGAACTTTTGAGCCGGGCCCCCAGGGGAAGCCCCAGAAAGGGAAGCACCAGCGCAGAGAGGGGATAAAAGAACCGCTGGTAAAACTCGGTAAGGTATTTGCGTCTTTTATGGGGGGGGAGCCTCCGATCCCGGGCCCGGGCCAGCAGGGCGGAAAGCCCCATCTCACCCCGTTTGAGTTCCCGTGCCCCGGCCAGGTTCAAGGGGAGCCGATAACGATATTCACCGAAATAAAAGTTCTCCGCCTCCCGGAAGTCCCGGGAGAAATAATGCCCCTCGCCCTGGTCCAGGATCAACTCCGCCTCCCGGTCCCGGAGGACCAACTTCCCTTCACGGGCGTAAAGAAACCCCCTTTTGCCCGGGCGGGTTTCGTCCAGGATATAGACCTCCCGGAAACGAAATTTCTTCCGCACCTTCTCCGCGTAAAAGACCAGCCCCGGGAACCAGTCCACCGGGGTTCTTTCCGGAAGCCCCCGTTCGATCCTCCGCGCGGAAAGGAAATAGAGGAGATCCCTCATTCCCCGTTTGGCTCGCGGAAGAAGAAAGATGTTCAGTATCAGGGTAAGGACGAAGATACACAGGGCGAACCAGGCCACCGGCCGGTAAAGCCGCCAGGGAGACACCCCCAGGGCGGAGAAAGCCAGAAGCTCCTGGTCATGAGCCAGACGCATGAAGGCCAGGAGCACCCCCAGGAGGGCAGCCAGCGGCAGGGCAAAGGGCAGGAGGAAGACGGCCAAATCCAGCGAAAAAAGGGCGAAATCCCGGGCCGTAGCCTGCAGGGCGAAAAGATCCGGACCGAAATTGGCCATCCTGGTGATATAGAGCAGGAAGAGGGTCAGAAGGACCACCGCTAGAAAGTTTGTCAGGATCTCGCGGAGAAGGTATCTTGTGGTGAGCACAGGAAGAATTTTAGTCCATGGGAGGATTTTCAGCCACCGAGATAGCCGTCTTTTATGCCCTCTTCTCCTCGGTGGCCGAGGAGATGGGGGTGGTGTTGCGCCGTTCGGCCTTCTCCCCCAACATCAAGGAACGACAGGACTTCTCCTGTGCGCTTTTTGACTCCGCGGGGCATCTCCTGGCCCAGGCGGCCCACATACCGGTCCACCTGGGGGCCCTTCCGGATACCGTGGCCGAGGTTCTGCGGGAATTCGACCTGCGTCCCGGCGACGTGGTCATCACCAACGACCCCTATCGAGGGGGGACGCATCTGCCGGATCTCACCCTGATCAAACCCCTTTTCGTGAAGGATCAGCTGGCCTTTCTTCTGGCGGTAAGGGCCCATCACGCGGATGTGGGGGGCCGGTATCCGGGGTCCATGGGGTTGGCCCGCCATATCCAGGAGGAAGGGGTTCTCGTTCCCCCCACTCTCCTGGTGGAGGCCGGACGTTTTCGAAGGGACTTCTGGGAGGATTTTCTCTCCCGGGTTCGCGGCCGGGAGGAACGGGAAGGGGACCTGCGAGCCCAGCTGGCAGCGCTGGAACGGGGCGAAAAACGGCTCCTGGAACTGGTAGCCCGTTACGGTCTGGAGGAACTCCAGAAGCGGGGAGAGGAACTTCAGGCCTATTCGGAAAGCTATATGCGGGAGACCCTTCGAGAGATCCCGGACGGGCGCTATTATTTCGAGGACTATCTGGACGACGACGGATTGAACCCGGAGCCGGTGCCCATACGGCTGCACCTGACCAAGGAGGAAGACCGGGTGGTACTGGATTTTCGGGATTCCTCTCCCCAGCTGGAGACCGGCCTTAACGCCCCGCGTTCCGTGACCCGGGCGGCGGTCTTTTACGTATTCCTGGCCCTGGCCGGAGGGCTCATCCCCCCCAACCAGGGGGGCCTGCGGCCCCTTCGCATCCTCACCCGCCCGGGCACGGTGGTGGACGCCCGTTATCCGGCCCCGGTGGCCGGAGGCAACGTGGAAACCTCCCAGCGGATCGTGGACGTGATCCTGGGGGCCCTGGCGCAGGCCATACCCGAAAAGATTCCCGCCGCCTCCTGCGGCTCCATGAATAATGTGGCCTTCGGGGGAGAGGGGTTCGCCTATTACGAAACCATCGGGGGAGGCATGGGCGGACGTCCCGGATCCCCCGGACTCTCCGGTGTACACACCCACATGACCAACACCCTGAACACCCCCATTGAGGCCCTGGAGATCGCCCTTCCGGTAATGGTGGAACGTTACGGCCTGCGTCCCCGTTCCGGGGGATCGGGCAAATGGCCCGGCGGAGACGGACTGGTGCGCCGTTTCCGTTTCCTGGCCCCGGTAACCGTGAGTCTCCTTACCGAAAGACGCAGGCTTCAACCCTACGGGCTCTTCGGAGGCCAGCCCGGAAAACGGGGACTCAATCTGCTGCTGGATACAAAGGGGCGCCGCAGGGTTCTGCCGGGAAAAGGGGTCTTTGAACTTAAGGCCGGGGAGGCCCTGGAAATTCGTACCCCGGGCGGAGGTGGTTACGGCCGCAGGGAATGAAACTGGCCCTTTATCTCCACATTCCCTTCTGCCGGCGGAAATGTCCCTACTGTGATTTCTATTCCGTAACCCATCCCCCGAACGAAGAGGAATATCTCCGGGCGATCCTCACCGAGGCCCGGCTCTGGAGGGAAAGGCTCCCCTCGCCGGTGGTCTTTATCACCTTTTACGCCGGAGGAGGCACTCCCTCCCTGCTCTCCCCGGGATTTTATGCCCGTCTCTTCGAACAGCTGGGAAAGATCTTCCCTTTTCAACCCGAGGAACTCACGCTGGAGGCCAATCCGGAAGGCCTCGATCAGGCCCGACTCCGCGGATACCTCGCCGCGGGGTTCAACCGTTTGAGCCTAGGATTCCAGAGCCTTCTTCCCCGGGGGCTCGCCGCCCTGGGACGGGTTCACAGCGTGGAGGAGGCTCGCCGGGCCTATTTTCAGGCGCGGGAAGCGGGCTACCGCAACGTCTCTCTGGATTTCATCTTCGGCTGGCCGGGACAGACCCTCTCCCTTCTGGAAAAGGAACTGGAGGAGGTCATCCGGTTGGGGGCCGAACATCTCTCCTTTTATGAGCTGACCCCGGAGCCCGGCACCCCTCTTTTTCGCCGTCTGCAGGAGGGGAAACTTGCCCTTCCTTCGGAGGAAACCCTGGTCCGGATGCACGAGATGGTCCGGGAGAGGCTTTCTTCCGCCGGTTACGAGGCCTACGAGATTTCCAACTATGCCCGGCCGGGGTTCAGGTGTCGCCACAATCTCTTTTACTGGAAGGCCCAGCCCTATCTGGGTCTGGGACCGGCGGCGGCCTCTTTCCTCCACCGGATACGGTTGCGCAATCCGGAGGATCTTCAGGGTTACCTCAGGGCACTCAAGGAGGATAAATTGCCGGCCCGGGTGGAGGAGGAACTCTCCGAGGAAGGAGCCTTTCGCGAGGCGGTTATCCTGGCCCTGCGCCTTAGCGAAGGGGTTAAACGAGAGGAATTCCTTGCCCGTTTCGGTCGGGACCCGGAACAATTCTTCGCCCGGGAGATCCGGGAACTCAAGGAATTAGGGCTTCTTGAGGTTTCCCCCCGGGGATTTTCCCTTTCTCCGCGGGGAAGACTGCTTGCCAGTCAGGTCCAGTTGAAATTCCTTTAGGTTTATATTATATTCTTCTCCAGAGCGGGCATAGCTCAGGGGTAGAGCATCAGCTTCCCAAGCTGAGGGTCGCGGGTTCGAATCCCGTTGCCCGCTCCAGAAAAGAAGAAAAGGCCGAAGTGGGCCGAAGTGCCCACTTTTTTGTTATGGAAAGGGAAAAACTTATTCAGGAAGTATGGGATCTGGCCGAGCCGGTGGTCCTGGCCCGGGGTATGGAACTGGTGGAGGTGGAATGGCAGCGGGAACGGCGGGGCTGGGTGCTGCGGCTTTATATTGACAAACCCGGAGGGGTCACCCTGGGGGACTGTGTGCGGATAAGCGAGGTGGTGGGGGATCTTCTGGATGCCCGGGATCTCATTCATCATTCCTATCATCTTGAGGTTTCCTCTCCCGGGCTGGAGCGTCCCCTGCGCAAGAAGGAGGATTTTGAACGTTTTGCCGGAGACAGGGTACGAATCGAACTTCGGGAGCCCCTTTCCGGCCGGAAGAGCTTTACCGGCACGCTCAAGGGGCTTTCCGGGGAAAGCGTGGTGCTGGAGGTGGCTGAAGGAGAGGTCCTCATTCCCTATCAGGCCATCAAGAAGGCCCGGCTCAAGCCGGAGAACATATTTTAGGAGCGAGCCATGCCCGGCGAGGTGAGAAAGATCGTGGAGCTGATGAGCAAAGAACGAGGGCTTCCCAAGGAGGTCATCGTTTCGGCCCTGGTGGAGGGGATGCGCACCGCGGCTCAGAAGAAACTGGGGCCTCAGGCCGAAGTGGAGGCCATGTACAACGAGGAAAAAGGCGAGATCGAGGTCTTCCGCCTGTATGAGGTGGTGGAGGAGGTCCACAACCCGGAAAAGGAGATCTCTCTCTCCGAGGCCCGGCAGAAAAACCCCTCGGCCCGGGTGGGGGACGTGATCGGGGAACCGGTGGATGTACGGGACCTCGGACGGATTGCCGCCCAGCTCACCAAACAGATCCTGACCCAGCGCATCCGGGGAGCGGAGCGTGAACTTATCTATCAGGAATACAAAGACAAGATCGGAGAGATCGTAAGCGGTTTCGTGCATCGTTTTCACAAACGGGATGTCATCCTTTCCCTGGGGAGGGCCGAGGCCCTGCTGCCGGAGAAGGAACAGATCCCCACCGAGAGATATCATCGGGGCGAAAGGCTAAAAGCCCTTCTCATCGAAGTAAGGCGCACCGGAGATCCGCAGCTGGTGGTCTCGCGCACCCATCCCGAGTTCCTGAAAAAGCTTTTCGAGCGGGAGGTTCCGGAGATAAGAGAAGGCATCGTGCAGATCGTGGCCGTGGCTCGTGAACCCGGTCGCCGGGCCAAGATGGCGGTGATCTCCAAGGACCCGGAGGTGGATCCGGTAGGGGCCTGCGTGGGGCTCCGGGGGTCCAGGGTGCAGGTGGTGGTGCAGGAACTCAAAGGGGAAAAGATCGACATCATTCCCTGGGATCCGGATCCGGCCCGTCTGGTCTATAACGCCCTGGCTCCGGCGGAATGCACTCAGGTCATCGTGGACGAGGAGACCAAAACACTTGAGGTCATCGTGCCCGACGATCAACTCTCGCTGGCCATCGGACGGGAAGGACAGAACGTACGCCTGGCCTCCAAACTTCTCGGCTGGCGTATAGATGTGTATAGTGAGACCCAGTATGCTCGCAGGCAGGATCCAGAATTCCTGAAGATGCTCGAGGTGGAGGGTTTATCCGAGGAGGTGGCTGGGAGGCTTTACGATGCCGGAATCAACTCCGTAAAGGCCCTGGCCGAGGCGGACCCTCAGAAGGTAGCCGAGGTAGGGCGACTGCGCTTGGCCGAGGCCCAGGAACTGGTAAACCGGGCCGGGGAAAAACTCGCCGGTGAGGGGTAGATGGCCCGGCGTGGACATATACCCATACGTATGTGTATCTTTTGCGGCCGGAGGGCGCCGAAAGGAGAACTTTTACGTCTGGCCCTGGATGAAGCCGGGTATCCGGTTTATGACTCCAGACAAAAACTCCCGGGACGCGGGGCCTATCTCTGTGGAGCAGAGGAGTGCCTGAAAAAGTTGAAGACCCCCAGGGGGCAGAAACGTCTGCAGAGGGCCTTTAGGGGGCGAATGAAAGGTCTGCGTCCCGAATTAGTGGCGGCCCTTCTGGGGCGCGGGGAGGCGTAATTCACCATGAGCAGGATCCGTATCTACGATCTGGCCAAGGAACTGGAGATCGGTTCCAAAGAACTGGCCCAGAAAGTAAAGGCCATGGGCATAGAGATCAAAAGCCATTCCTCCACCATCACCGAGGAGGAGGCCGAGAGGGTGCGGGAGGAGGTCCTCCGCCAGAAGGAACATCCCGCATCCGAGGTTGCGGAAGATACTCCCGAGGAAAAGAACCAGCAGGCGGTCATCTTCCGGCGGCGTGAGGATAAAGAAGCACGCCCCAAACGCATAAAACTCAAGATCCGCAGGCATCGTCCGGAAAAAGAAACCCCGCCGCCCGAAGAACCCCGCGAGGAGGCCCGAGAGGTCTCTCCGGAGGAGGAAAAAGGCGAGGAACCCACAGTCGGGGCACCTCCTTCAGCGGTGCAGGCTCAGGAGGAAAAGCCAGCGGAAGCCCCCGGGGAGGGCCTGGGGCTTAAGGCCCGGATTGTTTCCCGGATTGATACCGCTGAGATTGCTCCCAAGCCCAAGAAACGGGTGGTCAAGGATTTCAAGCCCCGTCGGGCGCCGGTAGAGACTCCTCCGCCCCCTCGTCCGGAGGAAGCGGAAAAGAAGGCGGCCAAGAAGAAAAAGGCCCGTCCAGAGGGGGAGGAGCGCCCCAAGAAAAAATCCCGTAAACGGGTGGTAGAGGAGGTAAAGAGCGAACGCGAGGAGATTCTGGAAGAGCTGGAGTTGATGGAGGAACTGAAAAAGGAACCCGAGGGGCTGGAACTCATCGAGGAAGAGGAGAAGGAAGAGACCGCCTCCAGGACCCGCAGGGCCGGGGAGGAAGAGAAGAAAAAGGAGCGTCCCCCCACCCTTCCTCCGAAGAAGAAAAAGATCCGGGTCCACGAGACCATTCAGGTGGGGGAACTGGCCCGGGAGATGGGGGTCAAGGCCGCGGATGTGATCCGCAAGTTCATGGAAATGGGCACCATGGTCACCATCAACCAGTCCATAGATGCGGAAACCGCGGCCATTGTAGCGGCGGAATTCGGCTACGAGGTGGAAGCAGCCACGGTGGAGGAGGAGGCCCTGCTGGAGTATGTGCCCCCCTCTCCGGAAGAGTTAGAACCCCGGCCGCCGATTGTCACCGTGATGGGACATGTGGATCACGGAAAGACCACCCTGCTGGATGCCATAAGGAAGACCGACGTGGCCGCCCGGGAGGCCGGGGGCATCACCCAGCACATCGGGGCCTACAAGGTCAGGTTGGCCGATGGGCGGGAGATCACCTTCATCGATACCCCGGGGCATGAGGCCTTTACCTCCATGCGGGCCCGGGGAGCGCAGGTTACCGACCTGGTCATCCTGGTGGTGGCTGCGGACGACGGGGTCATGGATCAGACCCGCGAGGCCATCGATCACGCCCGGGCCGCCGGGGTCCCCATCGTGGTGGCCATCAACAAGATCGATAAACCCGAAGCCAACCCGGAACGGGTAAAGAGCCAGCTGGCGGAGCTGGGGCTGGTGCCGGAGGAATGGGGCGGGGAAACCCTGGTGGCGGAGATCTCGGCCAAAAAACAGCAGGGGATCCAGGATCTGCTGGAGCTGGTCCTGCTTCAGGCGGAGATGCTGGATCTCAAGGCGGCTCCGAAAAGGCCGGCCCGGGGACGGATCATCGAGAGCCGTCTGGACCGGGGCAAGGGCCCGGTGGCCACGGTGATCATCCAGGAGGGAACCCTGCACGAGGGAGACCCCTTTGTGGCCGGAATGACCTTCGGCCGGGTGCGGGCCATGCTCAACGAACACGGAAAGAGATTGAAGGAAGCCCCGCCGGCCACACCGGTGGAGGTCCTGGGGTTTGAGGAGGTCCCCCAGGCCGGAGACGACTTCATCGTCATGCCGGATGAGACCGCGGCCCGCAGGGTGGCGGAATACCGGCAGCGCAAGGCCCGTGAGGCCGAAGCCGCCCGCGAGGCCCGGATGTCGCTGGAAAAGGTCTTCGAAAAACTCCGGGAGGGCGAGATCAAGGAACTTCGTATCGTGCTCAAGGCCGACGTCCAGGGGACCCTGGAGGCCCTGAAGGAGGCCCTGCAGAAACTCTCCACCGACGAGGTGCGGGTGAATATCATCCGCTCCGGAATCGGGGCCATCAGCGAAAGCGATGTAATGCTGGCTGCGGCCTCCGAGGCCATCGTGATCGGTTTTAACGTGCGCCCCACCGGAAAGGCCAAGGAGATCGCCAAACAGGAAAAGGTGGATATCCGTTTCTATGATGTGATCTATCAGGCCATCGAGGAGGTCAAGAAGGCCCTTTCCGGATTACTGGAGCCCGAATACGAAGAGCGAATCGTGGGCGTGGCCGAGGTGCGGGCCACCTTCCGGGTGCCCCGCGTAGGGACGGTGGCCGGATGTTACGTCAAGGAAGGCAAACTCGTGCGGGGCGGAAGTGTACGGTTGTTGCGCGAGGGGGTGGTGGTTTACACCGGAAAGATCTCCTCGCTCAAGCGTTTCAAGGAGGACGTAAAGGAAGTTGCGGCGGGATACGAGTGCGGCGTGGGGTTGGAGAACTTCCAGGACATCAAGGAAGGCGACGTGATCGAGGCCTTCGAGATGGTAGAGATTCGCAAGGAATTATGAACGAAGGGTCTCCCGCCGGAAAGGCCGGTATCCTGAAAAAAGACCAACGGGCCGAGAGATGGTGGTAGGTGTGGTGCGGATGGAGTTCTTTATCCCCGGGAATCATTCGCTAAAGGGGAAGCGCCAGGTGGTAAAGAGCCTGGTGCATCGTCTGGAGGCCCGGTTTAAGAAGATCTCCGTGGCCGAGGTCGGAGAGCAGGATCTCTGGCAAAAGGCGGTGATCGGGGTTTCCACCGTGGGTTCGGATCAGACCCTGGTGGATCGGTGTCTCAACGAGGTCCTTTCCTTCGTAGAGAATTTCGACGGTCTGGAGCTCCTTTCCGCGGAAATAGATTTTATCTCCTATTAAAAAATGCACTATCGACACCTCCGGGTAGCCGAACTGATAAGGGAAGCCCTCTCCGTGATCCTGATGGATGAGGTGCGGGATCCGGATTTGCAGGGGTTCATCACCATTTCCGAGGTGGAGGTCTCTCCGGATCTCCGCCGGGCCCGGGTCTATTATCGGGTTCACGGGGAGGAGGAAGATTGGAAACGGGCGGAAAGGGGGTTCCGGAGGGCCCGTAAGTATCTGCGACATCTTCTGGGGCAACACGTTTATTTGCGCTATCTTCCGGACCTGAGTTTCCATCCCGATCGCAGACCGGAGGACCTAATGGTCCTATCTCCCGAGGAAAACGATGAAGAAGATTAAGGAACTCCTCAAGGAGGCTTCTTATTGGGTGCTCTTCACCCACGTCCATCCCGATGCCGATGGGATGGGGTCTTTGCTGGCCCTGCATCTGGCCCTGCGGGAGCGGGGAAAAACGACCCTTCCCCTGGTGGAGGGCTCGCCTCCCTCTTTTCTGGAATTTCTGCACGGGTTTAAGGATCTGGTGACCCCGGATCGGTTGCCCCGGGATTTTCCTTATTCGGAAAGCGTGGCCGTGGTCCTGGATCTTTCCGAGGAGGAGAGAGTGGGAGACCTGGCTCCGGTGCTGCGCCGGATCCCCCGGAGGATCGTCCTGGATCACCATGCGCAGACCGGTTCCCCTCTGCCGGGGGAACATTATTCCGACCCCACGGCCCCGGCCACGGCCCTCCTGGTATGGCGACTTCTGCGGGAGCTGAACTGGAGCGTGTCTCCGGCGGTGGCGGAGAATCTTTACACCGGTCTTTACAGCGATACCGGAGGATTCCGTTTCGAGAACACCGGGGAAGAGGCCTTTGTGGCGGCGGCGGAGATGGTGCGCTGCGGGGCCCGTCCCTCCTGGGTGGGAGAACATCTGCTGGAGAACTATCCCCCGGTTCGCTTCGAGCTCCTGCGGCGGGTGCTGGAACGACGGGAGTTTCTGGCCGGGGGACGGGGGGTGGTGTCTTTTCTGGCCCTGGAAGACTTTGAGGAACTGGGAGGCAGCCCGGCTGAGGCCGAGGATCTGGCCACTTTCCTCCGGAGTATGCGCGGGGTGGAGGTCTCGGCCCTGGTCAAAGAACTGAAACCCGGGGAGGTGGGGGTGAGTCTTCGCAGTCGGGGGAGCATCGACGTGGCCCGGCTCGCAGCCTCGGAGGGCGGAGGCGGACATCGTCGGGCCGCCGGTTTTCGAAAACGCAATTTATCGCTATTCGAGGTGCTCCATCGGGTAAAATCCAAAATAGAAGCCCTGCTGGAGGAATAAAATGGCCCTGGACGGAGTCCTGGTACTGGACAAACCCAAGGATATGAGTTCCACCGAAGCGGTGGAAAAAATCAAGCGTCTGCTCCGGGTGCGCAAGGCCGGACACGGAGGAACCCTGGACCCCTTCGCCACCGGGGTGCTCCCTATCTGTTTGAATCGGGGCACCAAGATCGCCCAGTTCATCCTGGAAGGGGATAAACGTTACCAGGGGGCCCTGGAGCTGGGGATCATTACCGATACCTACGACCTTACCGGAGAGGTGGTGGAACGCCGTCCGGTGCCCGGGGAACTCTCCGCCGAGGAGATCTCCCGGATAATGGAGGAGTTTGTGGGGGTCCTGGAACAGGTTCCTCCGCCTTATTCCGCGGCCAAGTACAAGGGGCGTCCGCTCTATCAGTGGGCCCGCAAGGGAATCACGGTAAAGAAGGAGCCCAAGAGGGTGGAGGTCCTGAGTTTCCGGTTGCTTTCCTTTCAACCTCCCCGGGTCTTCTTCGAGGTCTATTGCAGTAAAGGGACCTACGTGCGTTCCCTGGTCCATGAACTGGGGCTCCGTTTGGGCTGCGGGGCCACCCTGGTGGAATTACGTCGCACCCAGAAAGGCCCCTTCACCCTGGAACAGGCCCTGAGTCTGGAGGAAGTAAAAAGGCTCCATGCCCAGGGGGAGCTTTCCTCCCGGATCATCTCCGTGGAGGAGGCCCTCTCCTTCATTCCTGCTCTTACCATCTCCTCGGAGATGGCCCGAAGGATCAGGCAGGGGCGTCCGTTTTCGCTGAGCGTTCTGGGGAATCTGATCCGGCTTCAGAAGGTGGCCCGGCGTCCCCGGGTACCCTGGTTGCGTCTGGTAACCGAAAGGGGAGACCTGGTAGCGGTTACCTATTATCCGGATAGACTTTCCGGAGACGGATGGGCGGAAATGTTGCGCGTTTTCGTTTCCTAGGTTTAGATTAGGGCTGAGCTCCGGGGCTGGTCTGACCACCCGGGGGCTTGAATATAAAAATGGGAGGGAAGTAGAAATGCCTCTTGATCCGGAGATCAAGACCGAGATCATCGAAAAGTTTCGACGTCACGAAAAAGACACCGGTTCTCCGGAGGTCCAGATCGCCCTGTTGACCGCCCGGATCAAACAGCTGGAGGAACACTTCAAGGTCCACAAGAAAGACCATCATTCCCGGCGAGGGTTGCTCAAGCTGGTGGGACGGCGCCGGAAGCTCCTCCATTATCTTCGACGCACCGATTTCCAGCGTTATCGCGAATTGATCCGGGCCCTGGGTCTGCGGGGATAAGGGGGGCGCATGTATCGGGTGGAAACCGAGATAAACGGTCGTCGCTTTCGGCTGGAGACCGGTCGGGTGGCCAAACAGGCCCATGGATCGGTGCTGGTCTCCTATGGCGACACCATGGTTCTGGTCACGGTGGTGGCCTCGGAGGAAACACGGGAGCTGGATTTTCTGCCCCTCACCGTGGAGTACCAGGAGATGTACTACGCGGCCGGGCGTATTCCCGGAGGGTATTTCAAACGGGAACTGGGGCGTCCCAGTGAAAAAGAGGTCATTACCGCCCGGCTTATTGATCGACCTATCCGGCCGCTTTTCCCCAAAAAATGGCGTTATGAGACCCAGGTCATCGCCACGGTCCTGTCCCTGGACCCGGAAATTGATCCGGATATTCTGGCCATCACCGGGGCCTCCGCGGCCCTGGAGCTTTCCCCCCTTCCCTTCAAGGGACCCATCGCCGCGGTGCGGGTAGGTAGGGTAAACGGGAACCTGATCCTCAATCCCACCGCGGAGGAGCTCCGGGAAAGCGACCTCAATATCGTGGTCGCCGGAGGGGAGGAAGCCATCGTGATGGTGGAGGGGATGGCCCGGGAGGTCCCGGAAAGCGTGATGGAGGAGGCCCTTTTCTTCGCCCAGGAGGGGCTTAAGCCCCTCCTGGATCTCCAGAAAGAACTGAGAGAAAAGGCCGGGGCCCCCAAGATACCCTTTGAGGAGCCTCCGGAGGACGAGGTCCTCAAGCAGCGGGTCTTCTCCCTGGCCGAGGAGAGGCTCACCGAGATCCTCCACACCCCGGGCAAGCAGGATCGCAACCGTAAGCGCAAGGAACTCTTCCGCACCGTGCTCTCTCTTCTGGGAGAGGAGGCCCCGGGACGGGAGGCGGAGATTCGCGAGTATCTGGAGGAACTGGAAAAGATCCGTATGCGCGAGATGATCCTGACCCAGGGGCGTCGGGTGGACGGCCGGGGGCCAGAGGAAATCCGTCCCATAAGCTGCGAGGTCTCCGTGTTGCCGCGCACCCACGGTTCGGCCCTTTTCACCCGGGGCGAAACCCAGGTGCTGGCGGTAACCACTCTGGGTAGCCCGGAGGAAGAACAACGTCTGGATCTTCCCGGGGAGGAGATCTTCAAGCACTTCATGCTCCACTACAATTTTCCTCCCTTCTGTGTGGGGGAGGTTAAACCCCTGCGCGGTCCCTCCCGCCGGGAGATCGGACACGGGATGCTGGCGGAAAGGGCCCTTACCCCGGTCATCCCCGGAGAGGAGGAGTTCCCTTACACCATTCGGGTGGTTTCGGATGTGCTGGAGTCCAACGGTTCCTCCTCCATGGCCACGGTCTGTGGGGCCACCCTATCCCTGATGGACGCCGGGGTCCCCATCAAAGACATGGTGGCCGGGGTGGCCATGGGGCTGGTTAAAGAGGGCGATCGGGTGGTGGTGCTCACGGATATCCTCGGGGACGAAGACCGCATGGGGGACATGGATTTCAAGGTCGCCGGCACGGAAAAGGGCATCACCGCTTTCCAGATGGACGTTAAGGTTCCGGGGATCACGCGGGAGATCATGGCCCGGGCCCTGGAGCAGGCCCGCAGGGCCCGGCTCTTCATTCTGGAAAAGATGCGTCAGACCCTCTCCCGGCCCCGGGAGAAACTCTCGGTATATGCCCCGCGGGTGCTCACCGTAGCCATCAATCCCGAAAAGGTGGGGCAGGTGATCGGCCCCGGGGGAAAAACCATCAAGAGCATTATCGCTGCCTGCGGGGATGTGAAGATCGACATCGACGACCAGACCGGTCTGGTTCGGATCTATTCCTCGGATCTGGCCAGCGCGGAAAAGGCGGCCCGCATGATCGAAGAACTTACCCAGGAGGCGGAGGTAGGGAAACTCTACCTGGGGAAGGTGACCCGGGTGACCGATTTCGGAGCCTTTGTGGAACTCTTTCCGGGCACGGTAGGCCTTATCCATATCTCCCAGCTCGATCATCGGCGGGTGCGTAAGGTTACCGATATCCTGAACGAAGGCGACGAGGTGCTGGTCAAGGTGATCGATATCGACAAGGCCGGGAGGATCAAGCTTTCCCGCAAGGCGGCCCTGGAGGAATCCATGCGGGAGGCGGAGTCCTCGCCTTCCTCCCGGGAAGAGGACCGGGAAGGGCCCTAGCCCAGAAGCCACTCCAGGACCGCGGCGTGGAGCCACATCTTGTTTTCGGACTGCTCCCACACCACGGACTGAGGCCCCTCCAGGACCTCCTCGGTGATCTCCTCGCCCCGATGGGCCGGAAGACAGTGAAGCACGATGGCCCCGGGAGCAGCGTGTTTCAGGAGTTCGGCATTGACCTGAAAGGGTTGAAAGATCCGGCGTCTTTCCTCGGCCTCGTCCTCCTGTCCCATACTGGCCCAGACATCGGTATTAACGACCTCGGCCCCGGAGACCGCCTCTCGAGGATCCCGAAAGAGACTTATCCGGGCCCCTCTCTCCCGGGCCTCCTTTAGCACCTGCGGGTCGGGGTCATAGCCCTCCGGGCAGGCCAGACGTAACTCGAACCCGAAAAGGACGGCGGCTTCCACCCAGGAATTGGCCATGTTGTTACCATCCCCCACCCAGGCCACCCTGAGCCCGGAGAGCCGGCGCCCGGTCTCCACCACGGTCAGAAGATCCGAAAGGACCTGGCAGGGATGAAAGCGGTCCGAAAGGCCGTTTATCACCGGAACAGTGGCATGAGCCGCCAGTTCCTCCACCACCTCCTGTCCGAAGGTGCGCACCACGATTCCATCCACGTATCGGGAAAGCACCCGGGCGGTATCCTTGAGGGGTTCCCCGCGCGCCAGCTGAAGATCACGGGCGGAAAGAAAGATGGTCTGTCCGCCGAGTTTCATCATGGCCGCTTCAAAGGAAACCCGCGTGCGGGTGGAGGGCTTTTCGAAGATAAGGGCCAGGATCCTGCCCACCAGAGGCCGATGCGTAAACCCCTTCTTAAGATGACGCTTGAGCTCCAGGCCCCGATAAATGAGCCTCTCGGCTTCCTCCGGCTGGAGATCCAGGATACGCCGAATATGTTTCATCTTTGATCCCCCGAAGTATCATTGAAGATCTTAATTAAACTCCGGCTGAAAAAACGTCAAGCAGTTTGTTTTTCCTATCTCCGGGGCCCTGAGGATCCTACGGAATTTTCTCCGTAGGATCTCAGGGGACGACATCGGTAAAGAGGGCGAGATAGCCGTAAGGGAAGTAAAGATCTTCCGGGGAAAGACCGCTCTTTTCAAGGAGGCAGCGCACCTCGGGAAGGGCCTCTCGGGCCAGGCTCACTAGATCGCGGGTGAGGACACAGTACTGCCGGGCCCGCTCCGGGGAATTTTTAATGAGCACCGGACAGCGCCCGCCACAATAAAACTCCGCCGCACACTCCTCACAGCCGAGGTCCCTCCGGTAGGAGACCAGGGAGGAAAGACGGGCCGGATCCCCGCACCAGGCGATCTCCCCGGAGGATTTTATCTCTCCCAGCACGAACTCCTCCCCCAGATCCGCGCAGGGGAGGAGGCGTCCGGCCTGAAGATCAAAATTCTCCGCCCGCTCCACCCCGCAACCCGTATGCCCGCGGCGAATCCCGGAAAGGAGAAAGAAGAAAAGCTCGTTTAAGGGAAGGACCGGAAGGATCCTTCCGGAAGAAAGCCAGGAAAGGTAGGTCTCAAGGAGAAAGGCAAGGTCCGAGAGATAACGCCTGCGAAAATCCTCAAAGGAGGAGATGGGACGGTCGGTCTCTATGAGGTGCCAGAAGAAGTAATCGCAAAGCCCCCGGGCCTTAAGCCGCAAGAACTCCTCCAGACAATCCCTAAGCGAGGCCTCATCCCTCAGGGTGGACCACATGAGGACCGGGGTCCTTAGGGCTTCCTTTAGGGCGGCAAGGTTTTCCCGGATGCGGGAAAGGCTGGTTCCCCGGCGGAAGCGTTCGTGCTCTCCCTCGGAGCCGTCAATGGAGACCGAGACAAGCCAGAGTTCGCGCAGGAGATCCGGATAGCGTTTCAGGGTGCGGGAGAGAAGCTCCCCGTTGGTATAGAGCAGGAAACGTACCGGATTTCCGTTAAGGAGGGCGCGGAGCTTTCCTCTTACGGCCTCCATCTTTTCTGCGGCCAGAAGCGGCTCCCCGCCGTAGAAGGCCACCACCGCCGGACGCCCGTCTGTCTTTTGAAGGAGCGTGTAAAGGGCCCGGGCGTCCCTTTCCGGATCACACTCCCAGGAGTCGGCAAAATCCTCCCGCCTTCCGAAGGAAAGGGCGTTGATACAGCCCTCACACCGGGCCTGACACCTTCCGGTGACCGTGAGATGAAAGATGACCGGCCGCCTTTGCCCCAGAAAATCGTCGAGTTTAAGCGGCATACAATTCTAAAATGGAATAAAAATCGGAGAAGAGCAAATTTTTGACACAAATCTTTTAAAAGTAACAAAAAGTTTCCCAATGGAAATATCTTTTTGAGGATGAAAAGGGTCTTTCGCAAAGGATGTAATTCTGTTAGGAAAAAGGCATGGAGCACCTTCCGGAGCTCGACCAGGCCTATGCCCTGCTCGCAAGGGAGGGGGTTCCGCCCCATATCGTGCGACACTGCGAGAAGGTGGCCCTGGTGGGGACCTTTCTGGCCCTGGAACTCTTACGAGCCGGGGAGCCGGTCCCGGTAAAACTCGTGGCCGTAGGAGGACTCCTTCACGATTTAACCAAGCATCATTCCATAAAGAGCGGAGAGAACCATGCCCAAAGTGCCCGGAGGAGGCTCCTTGAACTGGGTTATCCCGAGGTAGCGGAGGTGGTGGGGAACCATATCTTCCTTAAACCCGGCCCTCCGGGGGCTCCCATCCGGGCCGACGAATTGGTCTATTATGCGGACAAACGCGTGCGGCACGAGGAGATCGTAACCCTCAAGGAACGCTTCATAGATCTTCGTGAACGCTACGGAAGGCGCCCCGCATCCTGGGTGAGGATCTGGCACCTTGAGGAACTCACCAAGCTCCTTGAGCGTCGCATCTTCAAACGCCTTCCCTTCGGGCCGGAGCGGGTCCTGGAATTAAATCAGGTGGAGGACATCAAGGGATGCCTTATCGCGTGGCTCTCCTCTGCGGAGGAGATTCCCCGGAAAGGGAAGTTTCTTTAAAGGGTGGGGCGGCGGTAAAAAAGGCCCTGCTTTCCCTGGGGCACGAGGTCGCGGTCTTCGATCCCCCGCGGGATCTTCCGCGTCTTGCGGAAAGGGCCGCGGAGTTTGATGCCGCCTTCCTGGTGCTCCACGGCCCGGGAGGCGAGGACGGAACCATCCAGGGATTCCTGGACTCCCTCGGGCTTCCCTATCAGGGGGCGGGCGTGCTCGGCTCGGCCCTTGCCATCCACAAGGGGCTCTCGCGTCTTCTTTATCAGGCGGCAGGACTCCCCGTGCCTCCGGGGGAGGTCTTTTCCGCAAGGGAGCGGGAGGGAATCCCTGATTTTTGTGCGGCCCTGGGCTATCCGGTGGTGGTGAAGCCGGCGAGCCAGGGCTCAAGCCTGGGGCTTTCCGTGGTGAGGGGGCCGGAGGAGCTTCCTTCCGCCCTTTCCCAGGCCTTCGCTCTTGACCGGGAAGTGGTGGTGGAGAAGTTTCTTTCGGGGCGGGAGATCACCGTGGGGGTGCTCGGGGATGCGGCCCTTCCGGTGGTAGAGATCATCCCGCGGGAAAGCGACCACTTTGACTATCGCACCAAATATACGCCCGGGGCGGCGCAGGAGATCTGCCCGGCGGAGATCCCGGAGGATCTTTCCCGCAAAGCTAAGGAATACGCCCTTTCCGCCCATCAGGCCTTAAGGCTTCGTCATTACAGCCGCACGGACATGATCATCCATGAAGGGGAAATCTATCTTCTTGAGACCAACACCATCCCCGGAATGACCGAAACGAGCCTCCTTCCCCTTTCCGCCCGGGCGGCGGGGCTTTCCTTTGAGGAACTCGTGGAGCGCCTCCTCCTTATGGCCCTTGAGGGATGAACTTTTCAAGGAAGGCCCGGATCTTTTCGGCCAGGTGGTCCTTGTCCCGCTTGGTGAGGCCCTCGGTGGGGAGGGGCTCCCCCACGATGACCCTCACCCTTCCGGGACGCACGAAAAGGGAGCCCTTGGGGAGGATCTTACGGGTGCCGAGGATGGCCACCGGCACCGCCGGAACCCCGGCCTTGATGGGGATGAGGAAACCCGCGGTCTTAAAGGGAAGAAGCCTTCCGTCCGGGCTCCGGGTCCCCTCCGGAAAGACCACCACGGAGTAGCCCTCGCGCACCCGCTCCGCGCAGGCGATAAGGCTCCTTAAGCCCTCCCGGGGATCATCCCGCTCAACCGGAATATAACCCAAGGCCGCAATCCCCCAGCCGAAAAAGGGGATCTTGAAAAGACTCTTTTTGGCCAGAAACCGGATCTCAAAGTCCTTGAGAGCCTCTTCAAGGACCGGGATATCCATCTGGCTCTGATGGTTGGCGAAAAAGACGTAGCGTTTTCCCGGGGAAAGCCGCTCAAGCCCCTCCACGGTAATCTTCACCCCGGAGATGGCAAGGACCAGGCGGCACCAGAGCCAGGCCACCTTGTGGGAGAGGATCTTCCGGCGCTCCAAAAGGGAAATAAGGATAGCCATGGTCCCGAAAAGAGGGACGGAGACCAGAACAAAGAGGACGAGAATAAGGTTTCTTATCAGGACCATCGGTTTTACGGCTGCCCGAGGCTATGGTAAGAGATTCCTTAGGAGGGGTCAAGGGATGAGGCTTTCCGAAATTTACGAAGAGGTAGTGAAGCGTGTTTGGGAGAGGATCAGGGAATACTACGGGGAGAGGCTTTTTTCGGTGGTGCTTTTCGGATCCGTGGCCCGGGGCACCCCGCGGCCGGACTCCGACCTTGACCTTCTCATCGTGGCCGAACCCCTTCCCCGGGGACGGGTGAAACGGGTAAGGGAGTTTATCTCCGGGGTGGAGGAACCCCTTGAACCTTACCTGCGGGAGCTGGCCAAGAAAGGTATTCACCCGGAGCTTTCCCCGGTAATCAAGACCCGCGAGGAGGTCCTTTGCGGAAGTCCTCTTTTTCTGGACATGATTTATCATCGTCGCATCCTCTACGACCGGGAGGGCTTCATGGAGCGCTATCTATCAAGGCTTGCGGAAAGGCTTAAGCGACTCGGGGCAAAAAGGATAAAGAGGGGCAACGCCTGGTACTGGGTGCTAAAGCCCGACTACCGCTATCCCGAAGTTATAGAAGTATGACCAATATTTCTCTGGCTCAAAGTTATCTCTTTAAGGCCCAAAAGAGACTCAAGGTCCTGACCGTGCTTCTTGAGGAGGTGAAAAGATGAGGGTAGTCCGAGCTGAAAGCAAGGCCGGAAGGCGTTTCCTTGAGAGGCTTTTCCACCGGAGGGGCCGGATCCCGGCGCGGGTGGAGCGTTCGGTGCGGCGGATCCTTGCCGAGGTCCGCCGGCGGGGGGACGCAGCCCTGGTGGACTACACCCGGCGCTTTGACTGTCCGGACTTTTCGGCTGAGCTTCTTCGCGTCCCGGAGGAGGAAATCTCTGCGGCCTACCGCAAGGTTTCGCCGGAGCTACTTTCGGCCATAAGGCTTGCCCTCCATCAGGTCACGGAGTTTCACCGGCGCGAGCGACAGGAGTCCTGGTTCTTTACCCGGGAGGGGGTTTTCCTGGGGCAGATGGTGCGGCCGGTGGCCTCGGCCGGAATCTACGTCCCGGGAGGGGCCGGCGGCGAAACCCCACTTATCTCCACGGTGATCATGACCGCGGTCCCGGCGCGGGTGGCCGGGGTTAAACGCATCGTCATGGTCTCGCCCCCCAACCGTGAGGGGAAACTTCACCCGGCTTTGCTTGTGGCCGCAGCCGAATGCGGGGTTACGGAGGTCTATCGGGTGGGAAGCGCCTGGGCCATTGCGGCGCTCGCCTACGGCACGGAGACCATCCCCCCGGTCTCGGTGATCGCCGGCCCGGGAAACATCTATGTCACCGTGGCCAAGAAACTCCTTTACGGGGAGGTGGGAG
>NZ_WFVX01000117.1:0-4841 GCF_015491435.1 Thermosulfurimonas sp. | reverse complement strand
GGGTAATTGGCCGGACGCAAGACCCTTTCCGTCTGAGATAGATAAGGCAGGAACTCCCGCTTCCAGATATGATTCCCGGAGGTCAGGAGATCCAGCCCCAGGGAGAAGAGTTCCTGGGCGATCTTTTCCGTAAGACCGTAACCCCCGGCGGCGTTTTCGGCGTTGGCCAGAATAAAGTCCGGCTGATACTCCTGCCGTAACCCCGGCAGGAAGGCCCGTACGGCCCGACGTCCGGGATTCCCCACGATGTCTCCGAGAAAGAGGACCCTCATTTGGCGTACTCCACCGCCCGGGTCTCCCGGATGACCGTAACCTTGATCACTCCGGGGAACTTGACCTCCTCCTCGATCTTGCGGGCGATGTCCCGGGCCAGCAGCACCGCCTCCTCGTCCGAGACCTTGCCGCTGTCCACGATTACCCGGACCTCGCGGCCGGCCTGAATGGCGTACGCCTTCTGCACCCCCTTGAAGCTGTGTGCGATATTCTCCAGCTCCTGAAGGCGTTTGATATAGGTCTCCAGGAGCTCGCGCCGGGCTCCCGGACGGGCCCCGGAGACGGCGTCCGCAGCCTGCACCAGGATGGCCAGCACCGACTGGGCTGGCACGTCCTCGTGGTGCGCGGCGATGGCGTTTACGATCTCCTCGTCCTCTCCGTACTTGCGGGCCAGATCCGCTCCGATGAGGGCGTGCGGCCCCTCCTGCTCGAAGTCCACGGCCTTCCCGATATCGTGAAGGAGCCCGGCCCGCTTGGCCTTCTTCACATCCAGCCCCAGCTCCCCGGCCATGACCCCGCAGATGAAGGCCACCTCTATGGAATGCTGCAATACGTTCTGGGTATAACTGGTGCGGAATTTAAGTTTTCCGAGGAGTTTGATCAATTCGGGGTGAAGCCCGTAAACTCCCACATCGAAGGCCGCCTTCTCCCCGGTCTCCTTGATGGTGCTCTCCATTTCTTCTTCCACCTTTTTAACCACCTCTTCAATCCGGGCCGGATGGATACGACCGTCGGCCACCAGGCGTTCCATAGCCAGCCGGGCAATCTCCCGCCGAATGGGATTGAAACAGGAAAGCACCACCACCTCCGGGGTATCGTCGATGAGGACCGTGACCCCGGTGGCAGCCTCAAAGGCCCGGATATTCCGACCCTCGCGCCCGATGATCCGACCCTTCATCTCCTCACTGGGAAGGGGGACCACCGAGACCGTCTTTTCGGTTACGAATTCCGCGGCGCAGCGGGCAATGGCCAGGGAAAGAATCTCCTGGGCCTTGCGCTTGGCCTCCTCCTTGGTTTCGGCCTCCACCCGCATAAGCACCCGGGCGGCCTCCTCCCGTACCTCCTCCTCCACCCGGGAAAGGAGGAGATTCCGGGCCTCTTCCTCACTGAGATGGGCCACCTCCTCCAGCCGCTTCTTCTCCTCCTCTACCAGCCGCTGCAACTCCTCCCGCTGGCGGGCCAGTTCCTCCCGGGTCTTATCCACCTCGGAGAGTTTGGCCCGCAGATCCTCAGCCATGCTCCGGAGCTCTCCCTCGCGACGGGAAAGTTCCTTTTCTTTTTCGTTGATCTGGGTGGCCCGTTTCTCCAGATCCCGGAGTTTCTGACGAAGCTCCTGTTCCTGAGCCTCCCTCTGCCGCTGAAGCTCCTTTTCCAGTTCCTCTTTTTTCCGGAAGAGCTCCTCTTTGGCCCGTATCCGGGCCTCCTGGACCACGGTCTCCGCTTCCCGACGGGCCCGTTCCAGGATCAGCCGGGCCTCCTCCTCGGCCCGTTTCTTATCCTCAAACTCTTCCTTCCGGCGCAAACGATAGCCGACCAGAAAACCGATCACCGCCCCGACGATCAGCGCCAACAAAACCGCCAGGATCTTCATGCTGAACCTCCCCTTTATTTCTTCCGCCGGGGGAGGAAGGAAAGGAGGGCCTCAAAATAATGGCCCGGGGTGCCGTGTCAGCCGCCCCGCTTCGAGGACCTGGGTCCTACCTTAGGGAGCCATCCGCCCCTTCGGCTTCTCCGGCGGTCAAGGCCGGAGCATGCACCAGGACGGAGAGGGCTCCCTCTGCGGGTACGGTGTTGCCTCGGCGGGCGCTATAGCCGATCACGCACACCCCAGGCATTTGAGCTCTCTCTCTATGGTTTCACTCAATCTTACCGCTTCTCTCCCTATCTTCTCCGAAAGGAGTCGGTGCTCCCGCCTAAGCCTTACCAGCTCCGCCGTGATCTCCAGCAAAAGCACCACCGCCTGCTTCAAGGGGGACAACTGCCGGCGGTTTTTGATCCGTCTCTTACGATCCTCCAGATAGGCCAATATTTCTTCTATTTCCTCTTCCGGGAGATCGGCCCGGAAGGTAAAGCGGTTTCCCGCAAATTCAAATTCAATAAGCCTTTCGGTCAAACTTTATGCGCCCCCTTCGGAGAACTGGGAGAGCCTTTCAATCAGGTGTCCGATCCTTTCCCTGACAGCCCTCCTTTCTTCCTCCCGGCGGTTCAACTCTTCCTGAAGCCGAGCCAACTCGGCCTCTTTTTCCTGCAACTTCAAAAGCAACTCCTCCCTCTCCGCCTTTAAACGCCCCAGCACCTGAAGAAGCATCTCTATCTTTTCTTCGAGGACCCTTAGATCCTGCACATCCATCTCCATCTCGACCTCCCTCCTCAAGCTTATGAGGGTTTGGGGGATCGGTCAAGGGGCGGGGCGTTCGATCACCGCCTGAAGGAGAATCTTCAAGGGTTTCCCCGGAGAAAGGGTAAGGTGCCAGGTGGCCCGTCCCTGAGGAGAAAGTTCGTTCCAGGGCGGATCGGCGGTAACCGAGACCCGGATCTCCTTCTTCCGGCTGACCGGAACCCGCTCGTAAACCGTAAGGGGCAGGCCCTGCGGATGGGCGCTTTTTATCTCTATCTCCCAGCGCAGGGTGCGTCTTAAGTGTTTTTTCACCACCCCCACCCGCTCTTCGTAATCCCGCAGGATCCTCCGCCGGACCTCCACCCAGGGGTCCTCGGAAAGATAGAGGTCTAACTTGCGTCCGGGCCTCAGGTCCGGAAGTTTTCTTTCCGGAAGCTCCCTTCCGGAGAGAAAGATCCGGGCCGGACCTCCGGGAAGATAGACCTCGGGACGAAGGGTTACCGCCAGATAGGCCCGGGGAAGACTATAGGCCGGGACCTCGACCCGCACCCGGGCCGGAAACTCCCGCCTTTCAAGAAGCACAAAGCGGGGGAGGCCCGGGGAAAGGGCGGGAAGAGGGACACGATAGAGTCTCCCCTCCAGGAGGGGCTCTGCGGAAGGAGCCCCTCCCTTTACCGCACCGGGGGCCTTTAGGGCGAGGATCCCTATGGGGGGAGTATCCACATACCAGGGCCTGAAGGGCGGGGGCTCATAAAGGGCCGGCCCCCTGGGGCGAACCTCGTAGCGCAGACGGAGTTCCGGAAGCGAGCGGCCCAGACGCTCGGTAAGCCATAACCCCAGCCGGAACTCCACCCGGGACTTTTCCGGCCAGACGAAGACCCGACGCTCCTCCCGATACTCCAGTCCCGAAAGGGGGTAACGCAGTTTCAGGGTATAGGTGGAAGGGATCCTTTCGCAGCGGAAGACCGGTGAAAGAAGGGTCTCCTCCTTTAGGGCGAGCCTTTCCTCCAGGGCAAGCAGCCGTTTTTTGAGTGCGGCCCGTTTCCGTTCCAGTTCCGCCTCCCGGGTCTTTATCTCCTCAAGCTTAAGCCCCAGCCGCTTAAGGGCCGAAAGGGGGTCCCTCGCGAGATCCCGGGGGCTTAACCCCAAAAGCCATTTCTCTTCCAGGGAAAGCACCTCCTCTTCCCTGGAAATCTCGGAAAGTTCGGCCCTTGTCCGGTGGATCTCCTCGGCCACCGGCCCCTGAGGGCTCGCAAAACCCTGCGGGATAAAGCTCACCAGACATCCCTCCGGGGCCTCAAGTACGGTAATATTCCCGGGGTTGATCCGCCCGGGAAAAGGAAGCCTCGCCTCACGGACCTCCCCGGCGGAAAGGGAGATCTCCTCCGTAAGATAGGTCCCTTCCGGGGCAAGGGAAAGCTCAAGGGGCCGGCGGGTCAACCCCCGAGCCGGGGCTTCGACCAGAAAGAAAAGAACCAGAATGAGCGCAAGCCGTCTCATCATCCCCTCCTTTAATCCCCTCTCCACCGGAGGGAGGCTTGAAGTTATGTTAGCATATTTCCGGGAGAGGATCTTCCATGGCCCGCATAAGGAAGGAAGAGGCCCTGCGCTGGCTTTCCGAAAGGCTCTCCGGGCTCTCCCCCGGCGAGTGCCTGGATTTCCTCTGCAAGAAGCGCAACCGCCTGGTGCGGGTGGTACGCACGGAGGAAGGTTTCCGCCTGGAGGAAAGGGGCTTTTTCCGCAAGGACTTTGAGGCCGAAGGCGAAAAAGAGGTGCTCAAGCTCTGCGAGAGGCTCTTTTCCCGGGAATTTCCGAGAAGTCATATCCTCTGGGCCCACCGGAGGCGAGCTTAAAACCGTTGTTTTGCCGCCCGGTCTCCGGTATAAAGGGAATATGAAACTTAAGGTCTGGCGCAGGGACCCCCGGGCCCGGCTTCCGGAAAAGGCCTCAAACGGCGCGGTGGGCTTTGACCTTTTTGCCCTTGAAGACCAGGAGATCCCCCCGGGAGAACCCACCTTCATTCGCACCGGGCTGGTCATAAAGACCGAAAGGCCCTACGCCCTTTTTGTCTTCCCCCGCTCAAGTCTTTTCCGCAAGAAAGGCCTCCTCTTTCCCCATTCGGCAGGGATCATCGACTTTGACTACTGCGGAGAGGATGACGAACTCAAGATCCTGGTCTTAAACCCGGGCTCCGAGCCGGTTAAGGTCTCGGCCGGGGAGCGCCTGGCCC
>NZ_WFVX01000116.1:0-9571 GCF_015491435.1 Thermosulfurimonas sp. | reverse complement strand
GGCAAAGGGGGCTGGGAGGTTTTTCCGCCGGAAGGGAATGGAAGGAATTTCTTCTGCGTCTGGAAGGGGCACTTTGAGTCCTTTTTCGTCATTTTTTTGACGAAGAGTCAGCCGGGAGGTCGGACCGTAGTCCCGCAAAAAGGGAAAGATACAGGGCCAGGGGCTATGGTCTATATGGTATGATGTTTGCAAAAACCAAAGGCAGGAGGAAGTCATGGCCGAGGGTGCAGAAAAGAAGGGAGGAGGCAAGAAACTTCTGATCTTTTTACTCCTGGGTCTGGTCCTGCTGGTAGGGGCCGGGGTGGCGGCCTATTTTCTGCTTTTTTCCCGCTCGGCTCCTCCCCCGGAAGAGACCCAAAAGGAGGCCCAGGCTCCTAAATCCCAGATAGGACCCTTTCTGCAACTGGACCCCTTTGTGGTCAATCTCTCGGATCCCACGGGCAGACGTTATCTGCGGGTGAAGATCGCCCTAGAACTCAAGGATGATCAGGCCCTTTCCGAGGCCAACAATCGGATCCCGCAGATCAACGACGCCATCATCATGGTGCTCTCCTCCAAGACGGTGGAGGAGGTGCTGGCCCCGGAGGGAAAATCCGAGCTGCGTTTTGAGATCATGAACAAACTCAACCAACTCCTGGGGCCCGGCAAGGTGAGAGGGGTCTATTTCACTCAGTTTGTGGTGCAGTGATGGACAAGGTTCTCTCGCAGGAAGAGATTGATGCCCTTCTGGCGGGTCTGGAAGGCGGGGAGGTGGACACCACCCCCGAACCCTCCACCGAGGAGGGGGTGCGTCCCTTTGATTTTCGCCATTATTCGGTCTCCACCAGGATCAAGATCCCCGGTTTTGAGGTGATCAACGAACATCTGGCCCGGGGATTGCGTATGGGATTTTCCACCCTCCTGCGAGAGATCGTGGAGGTCAACAGTGAACCCATTCAGATGGAACGTTTCCGGGATTTTCTGAACCGTATTCCGGTCCCCACCTCCATCCATATCTTCCGTCTGGAGCCCCTGCGGGGGCAGGCCCTGCTGGTTATCGATGCCCCGCTGGTCTTCACCTTTGTGGAAAGGTTTCTGGGCGGGGGGGAAAGAAAGTTGATCAAGGTGGAGGGGCGGGAATTCACCCCTATAGAACAGCGTCTTATCCGCCGGGTGGTGAATCATATCTTTCAGGAACTGGAACGGGCCTGGAAGGGGATTCAACCGGTTAAGGCCAAATACGTTCGGGGAGAGGTCAATCCCCAGTTCGCCCGGGTGCTTCAACCGGAGGAGATCGTGGTGGTCTGTAATTTTGAGGTGGATATCGAGGGAATCACCGGTAAGATCGCCTTCTGTTATTCCTTCGGCATGCTTCAGCCCATCAAGAGCAAGCTCTATACCCCCTATCAGGTGGAGGAGACCACCGATCCTTACTGGCAGAAACAGCTGGAGGAGATCGTCTTTTCCGCGGAGGTGAATCTCAAGGCCTTTCTGGGTCATGCCCGACTCAAGATCCGGGATCTCCTTTCCCTGGAACCCGGGGATGTGCTGGTGCTGGAGGAGAAGGCCGAGGAGCCGGTTACGGTGTCCGTGGAGGGTATTCCCAAGATAAAGGGGGAGCTGGGAAGTTATCGAAGGTATAAGGCGATAAAGGTTTTGGAGTTCATCCGGATAAAAGAGTAGGGGGTGCAAAATGAACGAGGAAATCCGGGAGGAGACCGCTCCCGAGGCTCCGGAGGAACAGGAGATCCGGCCCGAGGAGGGAGGCGGCCAAGCGGTGGAGGAGAAGGCCGTCGAAGGGACGGCGGAGGAGAAAGCCGCTCCGGAGAAGGAAGGCGGGGCCTCTCCCACCTCGGAAGAGGATCTCATGGCCATGTGGGAGGAGGCCCTGAAGGAGGCCGCTCAGGGGGAGGTACAGGCCGAAAAGGTGGAGGACAAGGAGGCCGCCCCCCAGGAGAAGGTGGAGGTACAGACCCCGGAGCTTCCCGAGTTCAAGGAAACACCGGCCCAGGGCCCCCATCCGGATCTGGAATTCATCCTGGATATCCCTCTGGAGGTATGGGTGGAGATCGGGCGTACCCGGATGACCATCAATGAACTCCTCAAGCTCACCCAGGGTTCCATCATTGAGTTGAACAAACTGGCCGGAGAACCGGTGGAGATTTATGTAAACGGCAAACTCATGGGTCGGGGCGAGGTGGTGGTGGTAAACGAGAGGTTCGGGGTGCGGCTTACCGAAATCCTTACCCCTCAGGAGAGAATCCAGAAACTGGGAGAGAGTTGATGTGGACCCTCTATTTCCAGGTCTTCGGGGTTACCTTTCTCCTGCTGGGGATCTTCTTACTGGGATTGTACCTCTTTCGCAGGTTGCGGCGGACCTGGCCTTCCCGGGAGGGAGAGATCCGGGTGCGGGAGGTGCGTCCGCTGGACTTCAAGCACCGGCTGGTTCTGGTGCAGGTGAAGGATTCCCTGCTCCTTCTGGGGGTTTCGGAAAAGGGCATAACTTCCCTTAAGGAATGGCCGGATGAGAGCGCTTAGACTGGGATTGATCCTTACTCTGGGGCTTTCCTCCCGGGCCCTGGCGGTCACCCTCCCGGCGGTGCGTCTGGCTCTTGAGCCGGCCAAGGGGCCGGAACAGGTGGCCCCGGTGCTCCAGATCCTTCTGCTCCTTACCGTGCTCTCCGTGGCTCCGGCCCTTCTTCTTATGCTCACCTCCTTTACCCGGCTGGTGGTGGTGTTCAGTCTTTTGCGTCACGCCCTGGGGACCCAGCAGACCCCGCCCAATCAGGTCCTCATCTCCCTGGCCCTTTTTCTGACCTTTTTCATCATGGCCCCGGTCTTCCGGCAGGCCTATCGTCAGGGCCTCCAGCCCTATATGGACCATCAGCTCACCGAGGAGGAGATGTTGCGCAAGACCCTCCAGCCCTTCCGGCAGTTCATGCTCCGGAACACCCGGGAAAAGGATCTGGCCCTTTTCGTAAAAATCCGCGGGGAGAAACGTCCCCGCACGCCGGAGGATGTCTCGCTGCTTTCCCTGATCCCGGCCTTTATGATCAGCGAGTTGCGCACCGCTTTTGAGATCGGCTTTTTGCTCTATCTTCCCTTCCTCATCATCGACATGGTGGTCTCCAGCGTCCTCCTTTCCATGGGGATGCTCATGCTTCCGCCCATGATGATTTCTTTGCCCCTCAAGCTCCTCCTTTTCGTGCTGGTGGATGGGTGGAACCTCCTGGTGGGGTCCCTGGCCAAGAGTTTTTTTCTAGGAGGATGACCCCATGACCGAACAGACCGTACTTTATCTGGCTCGACAGACGGTGGAATTAACTCTGCTCATTTCCGCGCCCATGCTTCTGGCCGGGTTGGTGATCGGGGTGCTTATAAGCATTTTTCAGGCCGTGACCCAGATCCAGGAGATGACCCTTACCTTTGTGCCCAAGATCGTGGCCGTATTCGTGGCCCTGCTTCTGACCTTTCCCTGGATGATGCGCAAGCTTCTGGATTTCACCCATACCCTGCTGGTCAATATTCCGGGATTTATCCGATGAGGACGGATCCCCTGCTTCAGCTGGTGCCCTGGGCCTACACTCTGGCTCTGGTCCTGGTCCGGACCTCCTTTCTGCTCTTTTTTATGCCCCTTCTGGGAAGTGTGGCTCCTCCGGTAGTGCGGGCGGCCTTTTCCCTGGTCCTTTCCCTGGCCCTGATCTTCGTCCTTCCCGGCCCGGTGCTCCCTCCGCAACATCTCTTTCAGGTGGGACTGGCCCTGGCCCAGGAAGCCCTGCTGGGCCTTTCTCTGGCCTTTCTCCTGCGGGTGATCTTCGCCGGGATCCAGCTGGGAGGAGAAATGGTGGGGATGCAGATCGGTTTCGGAGTGGCCCAGGTTATAGATCCGGTTACCGGGGTTCAGGCCCCCATCCTGGCCCAGCTCACTTATCTTCTGGCCTTTCTCTTTTTTCTGGTTTTCGATTTCCATCATCCCTTTCTTCTGGCTCTGGGGGAAGGGCTACGGTATCTGCCTCCCGGGAGGTTGAGCTTTTCGGCTCCGCTCTTTCTCTTTCTGGCCCGGGAAGGGCAAACCCTCTTTGTGGTTTCCCTGAAGATCCTGGCCCCGCTTCTGGCTTTCATGCTTCTGGTTCAGCTGGCCCTGGGGGTCATCTCCCGTTTTGTGCCCCAGATCAATATCATGATCGTGAGCTTTCCCCTTACCACCGGCCTGGGGCTTTTCTTTTTTGGTTTGACCCTGCTCTTTGTACCCAAGGTCCTTCTTCCGGCCTTTGTGCGGGCCACGGAATTGTTTCGGGTCATCTTTCACGGTTTCGGAGGATAGATGCCGGAGGAACCCCTTCAGGAACGCACCGAGGAACCCACCCCGCGAAGACGGGAGGAGGCCCGCAAGCGGGGGCAGGTAGCCCGCAGCCGGGAGCTGGCCTCGGTGGCGGTGCTGGGCTCCAGCGTACTGGCCTTCGCCCTGAGCGGGACCTTCATGTACTATCAGATTCGTACCGCCCTGGAATTCTTCCTGGGAAACCTCTTCCGGCCCTTCGATTTTCCGGAGGGGATGCTGGCCATCCGAAAGGCCTTTTATTTTTCGGCCCTGGGGGTGGCTCCCTTTTTCCTGCTCCTTACGATAGCCGCTTTTCTGGCCCATTTTGTCCAGACCGGAGGGGTGGCGGCCTGGGAGGTCCTTTCCCCCAAGGCGGAACGCATAAACCCGGTGGAGGGGTTCAAGCGGCTCTTTTCCATTCCGGCCCTGGTGGAACTCGTCAAATCGGTGGCCAAAATCGTCATTATCTCGACGGTGGCCTATCTGGTCATCCGGCACCGGCTGGGGGATCTTCTGGCCCTTACCGGAGAAGACCTGCACACCCTGGCGGTGGAGCTTTACTTCCTCTCCCGGGATCTGGTCCTGAAATTGCTTATAGCTCTGGTGGTTCTGGCTATACTGGACTTTTTCTTCCAGCGCTGGGATCTGGAAAGGAAACTGCGCATGACCCGGGAGGAACTCAAAGAAGAACTCAAACAGACCGAGGGGGATCCCCTGGTACGCTCCCGGATCCGTCAGCTCCAGCGGGAAATGGCCCGCCGGCGCATGATGGCCGAGGTGCCCCGGGCGGATGTGGTCATTACCAACCCGGAGCATCTGGCCGTGGCCCTTCGCTATCAATTGGGGGAGATGCCGGCTCCCCAGGTGGTGGCCAAGGGTCGGGGATATCTGGCCGAAAAGATAAAGGAGCTGGCCCGGGAGGCCGGGGTCCCGGTGGTGGAGGATCCGCCGCTGGCCCGGCTTCTCTATCAACGGGTGGAGGTAGGGGACTACATCCCCGAGGATCTTTATCAGGCCGTGGCCGAGGTCCTGGCCTTTGTTTACCGCTTGCGGGGTAAGAGGGTCTCCTGATGGCCGAGGGAACCTTAACCCTCAAACGTTACGTGGAACCGAGCAACGTGGTGGTGGCCGCCGGGGTGGTGGCCCTGTTGGTGATCATGGTCTTTCCGGTACCCCGGGGGCTCATGGATATCCTCCTGGCCCTGAGTTTTACCGTTTCGCTCACCATCCTTCTTATGTCCATGTATATTCAGAAACCCCTGGATTTTACGGCCTTTCCGGCCCTTCTTCTGGTGACCACCCTTTATCGGCTCTCCCTTAACATTGCTACCACCCGTCTCATTCTTTTGCACGGTCACGAGGGCCCTCTGGCCGCCGGGCGGGTGATCATGAGTTTCGGTCAGTTTGTGGTGGGGGGGAATTACGTAGTCGGGGCCATCGTTTTTGCCATCCTGGTGATCATCAACTTTGTGGTGATCACCAAGGGAGCCGGGCGGATTGCCGAGGTGGCGGCCCGTTTCACCCTGGATGCCATGCCCGGAAAACAGATGGCCATCGACGCGGATCTTAACGCCGGCCTCATCGATGAGGCCGAGGCCCGGCGGAGAAGGGAGGAGATCCGCAAGGAGGCGGAGTTTTACGGGGCCATGGACGGAGCCAGCAAATTCGTGCGGGGGGAGGCGGTGGCCGGGCTCGTGATCACCAGTATCAATATCGTGGCCGGGCTGGTCATCGGGGTGGTACAGAAGGGGCTGCCCCTTTCCGCGGCCCTTAAATCCTATACCCTGCTTACCATCGGTGACGGTCTGGTCTCCCAGATCCCCGCCCTTATAGTTTCCACCTCCGCGGGTATCATTGTGAGCCGGGCGGCCTCGGAATCGGGCATGGGGCGGGATTTCGCCCGTCAATTCGCTTCCCGTCCCGAGGCCCTGGCTATGGCCGCGGTGGCGGTATTCCTGGTGGGCCTGCTTCCGGGGCTGCCCACCCTTCCCTTTACGGTGCTGGCCCTGGGGGTGGGAGGGCTGGCCTACATATCCTTCCGGTTTCAGCAGGCCCTGGTGACCGAGGAAAAACCCGAGGAACCCGAGGCCCCGCCCCCCGGAGAGGAGATCGAACAACTCCTTCCCCTGGATCTTCTCAGCCTGGAGATAGGATACGCCCTTATCCCTCTGGTGGATGAGAGCCAGGGCGGAGATCTCCTGGAGCGGATCAAGAATCTGCGCAAACAGTTGGCCCTGGAAATGGGAGTGGTTATCCCCCCCATTCATGTCCGGGATAACCTCCAGCTCAAACCGGCCGAATATCTCATTCTCATCAAGGGGGTGGAGGTGGCGCGCGGGGAGGTCCTTCCGGGGCATCTCCTGGCCATGAGCCAGGAGGAAAAGGCCCCGGAGCTCAAAGGGGCCATCCCCACCCGGGAACCCGCCTTCGGGCTTCCGGCCTACTGGATACCCGAGGATCGGAAGGAGGAGGCCGAGGCGGCCGGGTATATCGTGGTGAATCTCTCCACGGTGATCGTGACCCACTTTGCCGAGGTCATTAAGAGACACGCCGATGAGCTCCTGACCCGGGAGGAGGTCCAGAAACTCCTGAACACCCTTTCCCGCCAGTATCCCAAGGTGGTGGAGGAGGCCCTGAACGTGGTGAACCTGGGGATCATCCAGAAGGTATTGCAGAACCTGGTACGGGAAGGGGTGTCGGTGCGGGATCTCCTCACCATTATGGAGACCCTGGCCGATTACGGTGAGCGCATAAAGGATCCGGATACGCTTACCGAATACGTACGGCAGAGGCTGGGAAGGGTGATTGTGAAACCCTATCTCGATCCCTCGGGCAAACTGTATGTAACCGCGGTGGGCGAGGACATCGAGGAAGCGATTCGCCGCTCCCTCCAGCGCACCGCGGAGGGGACCTTTCTCATGATTGAACCCCGTATGGGTAGTCGTATTGTGGCGGCTCTGGTTCAGGCCGCGGAAAGGATGACCCGGGCCGGTCGGCATCCGGTGTTCCTGGCCACCCCCACGGCCAGGCGGCATCTACGCCGGCTGGTGGAACGTTCCCTGCCTCAGGCTGCGGTGCTCTCTCACGCCGAGATCCCGGCCGAGGTCCGGGTGGAGATCCTGGAGACGGTGAGGATGGGCCGTGAAGATTAAACGTTTTTACGGAAAGAATCCCCTGGAGGTTATCACCCGGGTCAAGGAGGAACTGGGGGAGGAGGCCCTTATCCTCTCCTCCCGGCGCCACAACGGCGAAGGGGTTTACGAAATCGTGGCTGCCATCGATGGTTCCTCGGCCGAAGGGTTTCCCGCCGGAAGGCCGGAGGAAACCCCCGCCGAATTGGATCTACGCAGGGAACTCCAGGAGATAAAGACCCTGCTGAAGGAGGTCCTCTCTCCTTATAAGGCCGGGGAAAGGTTCCTTCGCCTGGTGGAACTGGGGATTCCCCCGGAGGTGGCGCAAAAGGTAGTGGAGGATCCCCTCTCCTGGCTTAAGGCACACCTTAAGCGGTCCGCGGCCACTCCCTTTTCCCGGCGCAACATCTTTGTGGGGCCGGCCGGGGCCGGGAAAACCAGCAGTATATTCAAGATCGCGGCCTGGTTTCGCTATCACCGCGGAGAGGCGGTACGGGTCCTGAGCCTGGACCGGCATCGTGTCGGGGCCCTTCAGGAGGCCCGTCGTCTGGGAGACCTCCTGGAAATCCCTGTGGATACCGAGGTTCCGGACCCCCTTTCCGAGGAAACCTATCTTCTGGTAGATACACCGGGCTGGGGAGGACGCTTCGGTCCGGAGGATCTGCGGGAGATCCTGGAGAAGATTCCCCGGGCCCGGGTGCAACTGGTGCTCAAGGCCACCGAACATCCGCTGGTTTGGAAGCATTTTCTGGAACAGTGCATGGATTTTCCGGTGGAAGGGGTGGTTCTCACCCACGCGGACCGGATATACTGTGGACTCTCCCTGGGATTTCTTCTGGAAGAAAACCTGCCCGGGATCAGTTTCGTTTCCCTGGGGCCCCGGATCCCCGAGGACCTGGCCCGGGCTACGGAGGAGGTTTTGGAAAAGACCTTTTTGCGTGGGCTAAATCTCGTGTATGGTTTACAATAGAAAGGAGGTTCCTATGCGTGTTCTTGCGGTCTCTAGCGGAAAGGGCGGAGTAGGAAAAACCAATTTTGTGGCCAATCTGGCTCTGGCCCTGGAAAAGAAAGGGCAACACACGCTGATCTTCGATGCCGATCTGGGTCTGGCCAATGTGGATGTACTGCTGGGTCTGGCCCCCAAGAGGGATATTAGACACGTACTTTCCGGAGAATGCACCCTTAAGGACATAGTGATACGCACCAAATACGGTTTTGAGGTTATCCCGGCCAGTTCCGGGGTACTGGAGCTTACCCGTCTGGCTCCTTCGGAGAAGCTCTCCCTGAAGGAGCAGTTCGATGAGGTCTCCCAAGGGGTGGATTTTTTTATCTTTGATCTGGGGGCCGGAATCTCGGATAACGTGTTATTCTTTAATCTGGTGGCTCAGGAACGCATCGTGATCACCACCCCCGAGCCCACCGCCATGGCCGACGCCTATGCCCTGATCAAACTTCTTTTTGTCCGCCATCAGGTAAAACGCATTTATCTGCTGGTCAATCTCATCCGCGACGAACAGGAGGGCAAGACCGTATATCGCCAGATCGCTCAGGTGGCGGAGCGCTTTCTGGGGCCGGTGGGGTTGACCTATCTGGGGGCCATCCGGAACGATCCTTCCGTGCCCCGGGCGGTGCGACAGCAGGAACCCTTTCTGCACCTCTTTCCGGATTCTCCAGCCAGCCGGGATCTGCTTCAGATCTGTGAGAAGCTCCTTCGCCTCAAACCCAAAATCGAGGGAGGCCTTGAGGCTCTGTGGTCCCAAAGATCCCAGGCTCTCTTATGAAAAACTACCTGTCCAAGTCCCCGGAGGAACTGGTTCTGGAACATTTGCCGCTGGTCAAATACCTGGCTTCCCGGCTGGCCGGGAGATTGCCCCCTCCGCTGGAGGAGGAGGATCTGGTTTCCGCGGGTATCCTGGGGCTTATTGAAGCCGCGCGGCGTTTTGATCCCCGGCGCAACATTCAGTTCCGGACCTTTGCTGAGTTTCGTATCCGGGGAGCCATGCTGGATCAGATCCGTCATCTGGACTGGGTTCCCCGTTCAGTAAAGGAGAAGGCCTCCCGCCTGGAGAAGGTCTTTTCCGAGCTGGAGAACCGTCTGGGACGCCCTCCGGAGGACGAGGAAGTGGCCCGGGCTATGGGG
>NZ_WFVX01000115.1:0-10710 GCF_015491435.1 Thermosulfurimonas sp. | reverse complement strand
TGGCCGGTCTTCCCCCGGAGGTAATAAATCGGGCCCGGGAGATCCTGAACCGACTCGAGGAACGACCCTCCTCCCCGCCTCCGGCGGAAAAACCCCGCCAGCTTCCCCTCTTCGACCCCTATCTCCCCCTTAAGGAACGTCTGCTGGCCGTAAACCCCGAAGATCTCACCCCGCGCCAGGCCCTGGACCTGATCTTTGAACTGCGGGATCTTCTAGTAAAATCGGGACTATGAGAATTCTCGCCCTGGTGGCCGGGGTCCTTCTCCTCCTCTCTCTGAGCGCACATGCCCTGAGCCCCTCGGAAAAGGCCTTGGTCGCCGCCAAAAAGGAACTGGAACGCTTCAGCCAATCCCCCCAGCAGCAACATTACCGGCGTTACTGGATCCGGGTGATCAACCGTTTCCGCCGGGTCTATCTGCGTTATCCCGAAAGTCCCGAGGCCCCCAAGGCCCTTCTCTGGACCGCCCGTCTCTATCGTAACCTCTACGGATATTCTCACCGGCGGCAGGACCTGGAGGAAGCCCTGCGTCGCTACCGGATGATCTGGGTGCATTATCCGGAAAGTCCGCTAGCGGACGACGCCCTCTATGAGGCGGCCCAGATCTATCGCCATCTCCTGCAGGATCCGGTACGGGCCCGGGAACTCGAGGCCCTGATCCGCAAACGCTATCCCCACGGAGACATGGTGCAAAGGCTGAGATCCCCGCCGGCCTCCCCGCCAAAATCCCGGAAAGAACCCCATCCTTCCCCCGGGAAGATGGCCACGGTCAAGGGCATCCGGCACTGGTCCGGGGAGGACTATAGCCGCGTGGTGGTGGATCTTACCGCCCCGGTCTCCTTCGAGGATCATGCCCTCCGGGCCCATCAGGGGAAACCTCCTCGGGTCTTTGTGGATCTGCGTCCCTCGCGCCTTTCCCCTTATCTCCGGCCGGAGATTCCCATCCGCGACGGACTCCTTACCCGGGTGCGCCTGGGACAGTATCGTCCGGATACGGTAAGGGTGGTGCTGGATCTCAAAAGCCTCACCACCTACCGGGCCTTTTATCTGTCTCATCCCCCGCGGGTGGTCATCGATCTACTGGGCGAGGAGAAGAAGACCCGGCCCCCGGCTCCCCGAACCGGTGAAAAACCCCGACCACCTCCGGGAAAGGCCTGTTATTCCCTGGCCCAGCAACTGGGGCTTAAGGTGCGGCGCATCGTCATCGACCCGGGACACGGTGGCCACGACCCCGGAGCCCTGGGACTTTACGGATTGAGGGAAAAGGACATCACCCTTCGTGTATCCCGTTACCTGGCCCGGGAACTGCGCAAACGCCTGGGCTGTGAGGTCATCCTTACCCGCAATCGGGATGTCTTTGTCCCCCTTATCAAACGTTCGGCCCTGGCCAACATGAAAAGGGGCGATCTCTTTATCTCCGTCCACGTCAACGCCTCCCCCAACCGGAGGGCTCACGGTATCGAAACCTATTATCTCTCCTTCACCACCGATCCCGAGGCCATGCGGGTGGCCGCCATGGAGAACGCCATCTCCCGCCATTCCCTGAGCGAACTCCAGAGTCTGCTCAAGAAGATCCTGCGTAACACCAAGATCGAGGAATCGCGCACCCTGGCCCGGGAGATCCAGAAACATCTGGTAGCCCGTCTCTCCCGGCGATACCGGGGTGTAAAGGACCTGGGGGTCAAGAAAGCCCCCTTCGTGGTGCTCATAGGCACGCGTATGCCCGCGGTGCTGGTGGAGATCTCCTTTATCACCAACCCCACTGAGGCCCGACGGCTGCGTTCCGACCGTTATTTACAGGAGGTGGCCCGGGGCATCGCCGACGGGATCCAGGCTTACATTCGGCGTATGGAGCTGGCCTCCTCATGAGGGTAAGGAGCGGTCTGGACGTACTCCTGGCGGAGAATCCCTCCTGGCTGCGGCGATACAGCCGGGTGGGACTTCTCACCCACCAGGCGGCGGTAACCGGCCATCTGGTTCCGGCTCACCTGGCCCTTAAGGAACTCCTGGGCCCCCGCCTGAAACGGCTTTTATCCCCGCAGCACGGTCTCTACGGCACCGAACAGGCCAACATGATCGGGACCCCGGACCGAGAGGACCCCCTTACCGGACTGCCGATATATAGCCTTTACGGCCCGCGTCTGGCCCCCTCCGCGGAGGTGCTGGCTGATCTGGACCTCCTTCTGGTGGACCTGCAGGACGTGGGCTGCCGGGTCTATACCTATCTCTGGACCCTGTGGCTGCTGCTTCCCGCCGCCGAAAAAGCCGGGGTGGAGGTGGTGGTCCTGGACCGCCCCAACCCCCTGGGCTCCACCCTGGAAGGCCCGCTTCTCCAGCCGGAATATTCCTCCCTGGTGGGATATGCCGAACTTCCCCTGCGCCACGGCCTGACCCCGGGAGAGGCCGCCTTACTCTTTCACCGCCGCCAGCGTCTTTCCCTGCCCCTGAGGGTGATCAAGATGACCGGCTACCGCCGCCGGATGTATTTCCCGGAGACCGGACTCCCCTGGGTGCCCCCTTCCCCCAACATGCCCTCCTTCCATACGGCCCTGGTCTATCCCGGCCAGGTCCTTCTCGAAGGGACCAATCTCTCCGAGGGTCGGGGAACCACCCGTCCCTTCGAACTCTTCGGGGCCCCCTGGCTCGACCCCCGGCGGGTCCTGCGGATCCTCGGCGATATCGATCTTCCCGGGGTCCGCCTGCGCCCCACCCTCTTTACCCCCACCTTCGATAAATGGCGGGGACAGATCTGTCGGGGATTCCAGCTCCATGTCCTGGACCCCCGGCTCTTTCAGCCGGTACGCACCAGCCTGAAAATCCTTCGGGCCGTGGCCCTTACACATTCCGAGTTTTCTTTTCGACCTCCTCCATACGAATTCGAAGAAAAGAAAAAACCTATTGAAATAATTTCCGGCCATCCCTGTATTCCGTCCTATATAGCCGGAAATATGGATGAGGAGGGCCTTGATTTTTGTCTCAAGGAGGGCTTAACTTATTACGCAAAAGAAGTAGCCTCCCTGGGTCTATATTAAGGGAGGCTTTTTTTGTTAAAAACCATGGGCTCAGGCAACGGAAACAGTAAACGGCTGCGGTTTCGCTCCAATCGGGAACGTTTAAAGACCTTTCTTTCCCTGTTTCGTAAGGACGATCGGGTCCTCATCCTGATCTGGGGCGATCCGGACGCTCTGGCCAGCGCCCTGGCGGTCAAGCGCTTGCTGGCCCAGCGGGTCTCCCAGGTGGTCATCGCCCATGTCAACGAGATCCGGCGCATCAACAACCAGCTCATGATCAAGCTCCTGCGGATTCCGGTGGTCAAAAGGTCCCAGATCGATCCCAAGGAATTCACCAAAAAGGTCCTGGTGGATGCCCAACCCCCCCATAATGCCCTGTTTCAGGAGATCCAGTTCGACGCGGTGATCGATCATCATCCCGAGACCGAAGGCTGGGAGGCTCCTTATGTGGACATTCGGCCGCATTACGGGGCCACCTCCACCATTCTGGGCGAATATCTGCGCACCGCCGGGATCAAGCCCTCGGTGGCCCTGGCCACGGCCCTCATTTACGGCATCAAGACCGATACCGACAATTTCGAAAAACATTGCAGTCTTCAGGACGTCATCTGTTTCCATCATCTCTTCAAACACATGAACCGGCACCTCCTGCACAAGATCGAGGCCGCGGATATTCGGCGCTCCGAGCTCAAATATGTCAAACTGGCCCTGGAGAACATGAAGTTTCGCAAGCACCGTCTCTTCACCCATGTGGGGCGGGTTCCCAATCCGGATATCCTGGTGGTGATCGCCGACTTTCTCAATCATGTTCAGGAAGTGGGCTGGGTCTTTGTCTCCGGAGAATATCGTCAGCGGCTGGTGATCATCATCCGCTGCGACGGTTATCGCAAGAACGCCGGGCGCCTGGCCAGCAAGGCCTTCGGGGCGCTGGGGTTCGCCGGGGGGCACCGGGAAAAGGCCCGGGCCGAAATCCCCCTCAAAAACTTAAACGGCGACGGCGAGGTTTCCCTGAACACCCTCTTCCTTATCCGTTTACTCAAGAAACACTTTCGGGATCTCCGGGAGACGCGGAGGGCTCAAAATGCCTCTGTATGAATATCTGTGTCTGGACTGTCGTCGGGTCTCCGAACATCTGGTCTTTAGGGAGGAGGATTTCCAGCCCTATTGCCGTCGCTGCGGCTCGCGCAGGATGCGCAAACTGGTATCCCGGGTGAGGGTCCGGCTGTCCCTGGATTCCCGTCTGGAGCGTCTGGCTGACCCCGCTCTTTTCGGGGATCTGAACGAGGAGGACCCCAGACAGGTAAAACGGTTCATGGAAAGGATGGGGGCGGAGTTCGGGGATGAACTGGGGGACGAGTTCGACCAGGTGATGAGCGAGGCCGAGGAGGACATAGAGAGGGAATTAAGCGGCGGAAGCCAGGACGATGGAGGGGAAGGAACCCAAGAGGATTGAGGCGGAGATCGAGATCCGCGGCGCTCTGGGCCTTCATGCTCGACCGGCGGCACGACTGGCCAAGGCCCTCAGGGGGCTGCGGGCTCAGGTACGACTGGGACACGGCGAAAGGATGGTGGACGCCGGAAGCATCCTCGATGTCCTGACCCTGGGAGCCCGTACCGGTACCCGTCTGCGCCTCATCGCCGAGGGAGAAGAAGCCGAAGAGGCCCTGGAAACCGCCCGGAGGATCCTGGAGGCAGGGCTATGAAGACCCTGCGCGGCCTGGGAGTCTCCGCCGGGGTGGCGGTAGGCCCGGCCCACGTGATCTTTCCCGGGCACATCAAAGTCACCCGCACCCGTATCCCCCCCGAGGAAATCGAAGAGGAAATCCGACGTCTCCGGCAGGCCATGGAGACCACGGCCCGGAATATCCGCCGGGCCCAGGAAAGGATCCCGGAAAACCTGGGAGAGGTGCGGGCCATTTTCGAGGCCCAGCGTTTCCTGGTGGAGGACCCCTCCCTGGTGGCTGAGGCCTCGGAGATCATCCGGCAGGGCTTCAATGCCGAGTGGGCCCTCCTCAAAGTACTCCGCAGATACCAGAAGATCTTTTCCGAACTTCCGGATGCCTATTTTCGGGAAAGGTTCCGGGATCTCGAGGGTCTGGTGGAGATGATCATCGGGGCCCTGAGGGGCGAAAAACCCCTCGGTGGTCCGGAGAGGGCCATCATCGTGGCCCGGGATCTCTCCCCGGCCGATACCATCAACCTGCGTCCGGAGAACACCCTGGCCTTCGTTACCGAGGCCGGAAGTCGCACCTCGCATACGGCCATCGTGGCCCGCAGTCTGGGGATCCCCGCGGTGGTAGCGGCCAAAGGGGCCCTGGAGGAAATCTCCCCCGGAGATCTCCTGGCGGTAGATGGTACCACCGGGGAGATCTTCGTGGATCCGGATCCCGAAACCATTCGGGAATTCGAACAGAGGGAACGGCGGTTCCGAAAACTCCAGTCCCGGTTGCACCAGGTGGCGGATCTGCCGGCGGTCACCCGGGACGGGCACCGGGTGGTGCTCCGGGCCAACCTGGACCTCCCGGAGGAGATTCCCTACGCCCGGGAATACGGGGCCGAGGGGGTGGGGCTCTTCCGCACCGAATACCTCTACGTGGCCCGGGAGGACCTTCCCCCGGAGGAACTCCTCTTTGAGACCTATCGACAGGTAGTGGAGACCGTGGCCCCTCATCCGGTAACCATCCGCACCCTGGACCTCGGCGGAGACAAGTTCGCCTCGGTCCTGAATCTCCCCCGGGAAATCAACCCCGCCCTGGGGCTCCGGGCCATCAGACTCTGCCTGCGCGAGGAATCCCTGTTCCGCACCCAGCTGAGGGCCATCCTCCGGGCCAGTGCCTACGGAAAGGTCAAGATCATGTTCCCCATGATCTCCGGGGTGACCGAATTTCTGCGGGCCCGCAACCTGGTGGAGGAGATCAAACAGGAACTGGCGCAGGAGGGACACCCTTTCGATCCGGAGATCCCGGTCGGGGCCATGATCGAGGTGCCTTCCGCGGTGGCCATGGCGGATCTCCTGGCCAAGGAGGCGGATTTCTTCAGCATCGGTACCAACGACCTCATCCAGTACACCCTGGCCATCGATAGGGGCAATCAGGAGGTCTCCGAGCTTTACGAACCCCTGCATCCGGCGGTGCTGCGTTTCATCTGGACCACGGTGGAAGCCGCCCATCGGGCCGGCATTCCGGTGGCCATGTGCGGAGAGATGGCCGGGGAACTCCTCTATATCCCGGTCCTGGTAGGGCTGAACCTGGACGAACTGAGTATGACCCCCCAGAGCATTCCGGAGGTAAAACTATTTATCCGGGAGCTTTCCTATCATCAGTGTCGGCAGGTGGTGGAAAAACTCCTGCGCCTTACCTGTCAGGACGAGGTGCGTGAGGCCCTGGCCGAGGTCTTCGGCCCTCAGCTCAAACGTTTCTCTAAATCCCTTTGGTTTGAATAACCGAAAGCCGCTTCCGCATCTTTTCCATAAGGAGATTTAACTCGCTTTTGAGTTCCGCCAGGGTCTGGTGTTTTTTCCGATAGACCTTTTCCAGCTCCGCCAGCCAGTACTCCAGGACTTCCCGTTCGCGGTTGACCAGCTCCTGCTGGACCTTGCGTTTGAGACTTTCCAGCAGCTTGGGATCCATGAACTAAATTGTAATGCGCAAAAGATCCCGGGCCAAGAGGATCTCCCCGGAGAAAAACTTACGGGCCGGGGTGAGGAGATCGGCCTGATCGCACGGGGGATAGAAATGGGTGAGGACCAGACGCGGGACCCCGGCCTCGGCGGCCATCCGGGCGGCCTGAGAGGGGGTGGAATGGCCCTCCACGGGTCGATCCTCCGGGCAGGCACACTCGGCCAGCAACAGATCCGCCCCGCGGGAAAGTTCGGTTATCTCCGGACTGTATTCCGTGTCCCCGGTATAGACCAGGACCCGCCCCTCGGCCTCCACCCGCAGGGCCAGGCTCTCCGGATTGTGCTTGGCCGGAGCCGTCTCCAGGACCAGACCCGGAAATTCCAGCCGGGAACGCACCCCCCGCGGTCGTTCCATTATCTGCAGCAGCCCCTCCGGGGGATCGATCCAGTGGCCGTAGGCCTGCCGCAGGGCCTTGAGAAAGTCCCGGATCCCCTCGGCGGAGATCAGGCGTACCGGCCTTCCCCGGGTGAATCCCAGCCCGTAACGGGTGGCAAAGAGATAGGGCACCAGATCGGAGACATGGTCCGGGTGCCAGTGGGAGAGGAAGAGGAGGTCGAGTTCGTTGATATCCACGCCGGCCTCGGTGAGACGCCGCAGGGTCCCCGGGCCGCAATCCAGGAGAAGGACCCAGTCCCCGGCCCGCAGCACGTAGCCCGCGGCGTTCCTTTCACGCCGGGGCCAGCCCGTTCCGGAACCGAGAATCGTCAATTCCATCTTTACTCCTCCTGCGGTGGTCTTTTCACCACCCGGTTATTGGACTTCGCCGCCGACCACCAGTTCCGGAATGCGCAGGGTGGGCTGGGCATCGGACACCGGAACCCCCTGACCATCCTTTCCGCAGGTACCGATCCCGAACCCCAGATCGTTCCCCACCATGTCTATGGTGCGGAGGACCTCCGGGCCGTTACCCACCAGGGTGGCCCCCCGCACGGGATCCCCCACCTCTCCGTCCTGGATCAGATACCCCTCGGTAACCTCAAAGACAAAATCCCCGGTTACCGGATTGACCTCTCCCCCGCCCATCTTCTTCACCAGAAGACCGTAAGGGACACTGCGAATGATCTCCCGGGGATCGTGCGGACCGGGAGCAATGTAGGTGTTGGCCATACGGGGAAGGGGACGGTGACGGTAGGATTCCCGGCGTCCGTGCCCGTTGGGCCTCTTCCCGAACTTGAGGGCCGTGACCCGGTCGTAAAGATAGGTCTTAAGGACCCCCTTCTCGATCAAGACCACCCTTTCGGCCGGCACTCCCTCGTCGTCGAAGAGATAGGAACCCCGCCGACCCGGAAGGGTGGGGTCATCGATCACGGTGATAAGGGGCGAGGCCACTTCCTCTCCCAGGCGGCCGGAATAGACGGAAAAACCCTCTTCGGCGTGATCGGCCTCCAGGCCGTGGCCCACCGCCTCGTGGATCATGGTGCCCCCGGCGGAGGAGGAGAGCACCACCGGCAGCCGTCCGCCCGGGGCCCTTCGGGCCGATAACATGAGCAGGGCCCTCTCGGCCGCCCGCCGGGCCACCTCCTCCGGAGGATCCTCCTCCAGGAGTTCCAGCCCCACCGTGCCTCCCACCGGTTCGTATCCCTGTTGAAGTTCCCCCTCCCGGGCTGCCACCACCTGCACCGCCAGGAGGAAATAGGGCCGGGTCTCCTCCACCCAGGTCCCTTCCGAGGTCAAAATGACCATCTCCTTTTCCGTTTCCCGATAAACGACCCTCACCTGCCGGATCTCCGAGGAGAGCCCGGAAGCGGCCCGAGCGGCCCGTTTCACCAACTCCACCTTCCAGGCCAGATCCCGCTCCCCGAAGGGGACCTTCGGGGAAAGGCTCTCGCGGCGCGGCGGCCCCGGATGGACTATCCCGCCCTCCTCCCCCTGTCTCAGCCCCCGGGCCAGATCCAGAAGGACTCCGGTTTCCAGCTGGTTGGAGAAGGCATAACGGGTGTAGTAGGTGGGTTCTATTCTCCGGAGCCCCACCCCGGTATCCTCTCCGGCGGAGAGCTGCTCCAGGTTTTCTCCCTCCAGGACCAGGATCAGGTCCCGGGTGCGTTCGAAATAGAGATCCGCGTAAAGGGCTCCGGCGGAAAGAACTCCCAGCACCCTTTCCAGGCCCGCAGGCAGGGGAATGGAGCTCATGCCTCCTCCGGGGTCAGTTCTCTGATCCACTCTAAAAATTCTTCCCGGGAAGGACAACCCCGCCGGCCGTAATCGGAGAGACTGGCCGCGGCCACCTTGAGGCCCAGTCGCAGACATTGCTCCAGGGGGAACCCCAGGGCCAGACCCGCCAGCACCCCGGCGTCGAAGAAATCCCCGGCCCCGGTATTGTCCACCACCCGGGAGGGAGATTCGGCCGGGAAATCCCGGGTCTCTTCGGGCTGGACCAGCCGGGCCCCCCGGGCACCGCGTTTAAGAAAAAGGACCTTCCCTCCCCGGCGGAGAAAATCCCGGGAAAGTCCCAGGGTTTGCCATTCCCTCTCGGTCATGAAGAGATAGCGGGCCCGTTGCAGGAGGGGGGCCAGGGCCTCCGGCCCCCGGGCGACATAAATCTCGCCGGGGTCCAGACTCACCCCCCCCGGGGCTCTCTCCACCAGATGTCGGTGAAAGGAAAATCCGGTTTCACTCACCAGGGAACTCAGATGCAGCCATTCCTCCGGAAAGACCCGGGGACGAAAATCCGCCAGGGCCTCCTCGCAGGAGCCCGGGGAAACCAGAATGAAACGGTCCTTCCGTTCATCCAGCACGATAAGAGCAAGCCCGGTGCTACCCTTTACCCGCACCCGGGAGAGATCCACCCCCGCGGAGGCCATCTCCGAAAGGACCGCCTCTCCCTCGGGGTCCTCCCCGACGGCCCCGGCGAAGGCGCAGGGGAACCCGAAACGGGCCAGGGCCCAGAGGGTATTGGCCGCCGACCCCCCTCCGGAGACCGCAAGAAACTCCCCCCGGGCCTCAAGAAGGTCCCGGAATTCAAGGAGGGTCCTCCGGTCCCCGGCCCTCTCCTCCCCGGGGCGGAGGTCCATACCCGGAAATCGAATCTCCCGAAGGTCCGCCACCCGATAAAAGAGATCCAGGTTCAGGGCCCCGGAGCCCAAAAAACGGCTCTCCCTCATCTCTTTTCTCCGGAAGGACCCTTTCCCAGGTGCCGGGAAAGCTCCTCCAGAAGGACCCGCATCCGTCCGAGCAGGGGAAAGACCCTTTCCTCCATCCGGGCGTGCACCTCCTCCTGGTCGAGATGATCCGCAGCCAGACCCCGGATCTCCTCCTGCAAGCGGCGATAGAGACGCTGAATCTCCTCAAAAAGGGTCCGGGAGGTCTCGTCCGGCGGGTTAAAGGCGGAAAAAAACCGGCTCAGATCCCCTTTCCGGGGATCCAGATACTCGGAGAGATCCTCTCCCTTAAGGGCGGCCTTAAGGAGTCGCATCTTCCAGCGCAGGAGATCCAGGATCAGAAGGTCGATCTCCAGCGGCTCAAAGGAAATATCCTCTTCGGGGCCCTTTTCCCTTTCCGCTCCTTTCAGGCAGAGAAGACAGCATTCCCTGAGGGCCTCCTCCAGGTCCTTTTCCAGCTCTCGCAGACGATCCGTGGGTCTTTCCTTCATGGTTCACCCCCGATAAACGATTCGGGCCCCTTCCAGGGCGAAAACCCCCGGCCCGTATTCCTTCTGAAGAAGAAGGGTATGCCGACCCACTCCCACCAGGACATTGGGATAGGCCCAGCGGGTGATCTGGAGGAGTGCCATGGCCCCCCGTTCCAGTTCCTCTTCCAGGGAGGCCAGGCGTTCCTTTATCTCCGCCATCTCCAGGAGCTTTTCCTTGAGCACCCGGTAGAGTCTTCCCAGGATCTTCTTCTGCCGGGGAGAGAGCCGACCCTCTTTGGCCATTCTTATCCCCTGCACCAGGGCCTCTTTCATCTGGTCGGTCAGTTGGTCCAGCCGATCGAATTCCCGTTCCAGGCGATAGACCTCCTCGGCCACCTCGTAGCTGAACCCCACCCGTACCACCGTCCGGACGAAGGCCGGATTCCCGGCCAC
>NZ_WFVX01000114.1:0-4690 GCF_015491435.1 Thermosulfurimonas sp. | reverse complement strand
GGCGCGATGCCGAGGGATGGTTTCTTCTGGGGCCGTATACCCCCCTCGAGGAGGCGGAACGTATTCTGGGGGTGGAGCTACCCCGGGGAGATTATGAAACTCTTTCCGGACTTATTCAGGAGACCCTGGGGCGGATTCCCTCTTCGGGGGAGAAGCTCGTGGTGGACGGCTTGGAGGTGGAGATCCTGGCCGCGGATGAGAGGGCCATTCGGTCCCTTAGGGTTCGTCCCCTTTCCGAAAAACCGTGATCTACCGGCTACTGGCGGCCATCTTAACCGGGATCCTTCTCACCCTTTCCTTTCCTGCCCCGGCTTTTTATCCCCTGGTTTTTGTGGCCCTGGTTCCTTTATTCCTGGCGGTCAAAGGACAGGGATGGCCGCGGGCTTTCGGGCTGGCCCTCCTGAGCGGTAGCGTACATTTGTCCACCCTTCTTTACTGGCTGGCCGGGGTGATGCATCGCTTCGGAGGTTTTCCCTGGCCGGCTGCGGTTTCCCTCCTTTTCCTCCTGGCCCTTTATCTATCTCTGTTCATGGCCCTTCCGGTGGCTTTGGGGGAAGGGAGAAACTTTTTTGAACGTCCGTCCTTACGGGCCTCCCTCGGGCTGGCTTTGTTCTGGACTCTGGGAGAGATCCTTCGGGGAGCGGGGAGTCTGGGTTTTCCCTGGGAACCCCTGGGAGCGGCCCTGGCTCCGGCTCCCCCTCTTCTGCGTCCCGCGGCCTACCTTACCGTCTATGGGCTCTCCTTTCTTCTGGTGGGGACCAATTTTTTGATCTTTATGGCCTGCACCCGCCGTCGATGGGGTCTTTTATCTGCGGTCGTATTCTTCTGGCTGGGGGTATATGCCTGGGGCCTGATGACCATACCCCGCCATCCCCCTTCACTCCCTCTTTCACTCTGCCTGGTTCAGGGCAATGTTCCCCAGGAGATAAAATGGAATCCGGGCGAGGATCGGCGCAATCTTTATCACTATCTTTCCCTTTCCCGGAAAGCGCTTTCCGCAACCCCGCGCCTTATCGTCTGGCCCGAAACGGCCCTTACCTTCGTCTATCCGGTATCTCCCCTGGTTCAGGCGTTGCAAGAAGGGGTGCGCGAGCTGGGGATCCCGGTCCTTTTCGGGGTCCCCCGGGTGGAGAGGACCCTTTCGGGATGGAGGCTCAAGAACAGCGCGGTGGTTCTGGCTCCCTCCGGGGAGGTTCTGGGTATTTACGACAAGGAACATCTGGTGCCTTTCGGGGAATATGTTCCCCTGGTTCGCTGGTTCCCCTGGTTGAGAAAACTGGCGGTGGCCTCGGGTAATTATGCGCCCGGGACGGGCCCCGGGGTGATCAGGATCAAGGGGGTGCGCTTGGGTCTGCTCATTTGTTTCGAAAACGCCTTTCCCTTCCTGGCCCGGAAACGGGTGCGCGAAGGGGCGGATCTCCTGGTGGTCCTGACCAACGATGCCTGGTTCGGATCCTCGGCTGCGCTGCCTCAGCATTTCTATCAATCCGTACTGCGAGCGGTGGAGACCCGGCGCTACGTGCTCCAGGTGGCTAATACCGGTATTTCTGGTCTGATCGACCCTTACGGTCGGATTCTTTCCCGCGGACCGATAAACCGGGAATGGATAGCCTGTTGGAAAAGATGAAAATATGCTAAGATTTTTGGATATAGACCGGCCTTTTCGGGGAGGAGGTTGCATGGCTGCGCTGGTTCACTTGATGCGCAAGCTGGAAGGGATGGATCCCTCCTTACGCGAGGTTTTGCTGGACATTCTCGAGGAGATGGAGAAGCAGAATGCCCGGCTGGAGGAGCTCTATGTATCCCGGCTGGAATTCGAGGAACTCAAGAAGGCGGTGCAGGAACTGGCCGGGAAGGTAGCCGAGCTGGCCGAGGCGCAGCGGCGGACGGAGGAAGCGATTCGGGGTTTAACGGAGAGGCAGGATCGTCTGGAGCGTGCTCTTGCCGAGCTTGCGGAAGCCCAGAGGCGGACGGAGGAAACGGTTCGGGGTTTAACGGAGAGGCAGGATCGTCTGGAGCATGCTCTTGCCGAGCTTGCGGAAGCCCAGAGGCGGACGGAGGAAGCGGTTCAGAGGTTAGCGGAGGGGCAGGAGAGGCTTGAGGAAGGGCAGAGGCGGCTTGAAGAACGGCAGGAACGCCTTGAGGAGAGGCAGGATCGTCTGGAGCGCGCCCTTGCGGAGCTAGCCGAGGCGCAGCGGCGGACGGAGGAGGAGCTTAGGGAGTTCAAGGAAGAGACGCGCCGGAACTTTCAGCATGTATGGCAGGCCATTGCTGAACTCACCGAGGCGCAGCGGCGCACCGAGGAGGAGCTTAAGAAGCTTGCCACCGAGCATGCCGAGACGCGGCGCAGGCTCGAGGGCCTTTCGGACACCGTGGGCTATACCCTGGAAAACGCTGCCTATCGGGCGCTTCCGGCCATTCTTAAAAACTTCGGCCTTGAGGTGGAGGGTCGTCTTATCCGAAAGTATGTGAAGGTGGGGCGGGTTTTCCGGCAGGTCAATGTCTATGGCCACGCCCGCCGCAAGGGCGAGCGCCTTCTCATCCTGGGTGAGGTCAAGACCCGTCCCTCCAAGAAGGAGATTGCCCGGTTCGAGAAACTGGCCGATACCCTGGCCCAAAAGAAAGGGCTTCCCGTCTTTCGGCTCTTTGTGGCCCACGATTTTCCCCCGGACATCGAGGATCTTCTCCGCTCCCGCGACATCCTTCCGGTCTGGTCCTACGAACTTGAAGGCTAGCCCCCTTAATAACCATCCTTACTTCTTTCATATTGGCGACAACGATGCCAAAAAGCATGCAACATGGCATTAAGGAAGCGATTTTTCAAGGAGCCTTTGGGAAGCTTTTTTCCTGTTTGGCCCGCGGGGCACCGGCAAATCCACCTGGCTCAGGCAAAATATAAGGGCTCTATCGGACGGGCTCTAAAGGTCAAAAACTCTACGGCCGTTTCTTCCGGAGGTTAAAAGGCTTGCTCTCTTTTAAAGAGGGCTATTCAAGAATCTCTTCTCTACCGGCGAAGATATGCTCTGCGGATACAGGACCTCCCCTGTCTCCCGGTGGAGGAATTTCTTCGGACTCTACGCCCTGGTGAGGCCTTAATTTCCTCTCTCGGGGAAGGTTAGATAATCAAATTTCCGGGTCTGTGACAAAATTTGTCCATTACCTGACAATTTTTGTCAAAAATTCCGCTTGCGTGAACTCTTGTTCTTTTTCGTCTATTTTTTCGGCTCTTGCTTTTTGCCGGAAAACGCGGCTCCGATCTTCTGGCACGGATTTTGATTAAAAATAGAGATGCAAAAATCAAACTAAGGAGGTGTAAGTCATGGAGGTAAGGAAGAAAAAGGTCAGAAGGAAGGAGAAGGGTTTTACGCTGGTGGAACTGATGATCGTCATCGCCATCATCGCCATCCTGGCGGCGGTGGCCATCAGTCAGTACTCGGCCTACAAGAACAAGGCCAAGGCCAAGGACCTTATCGGATTTGCCCGGGCCTGCGCTATGGAGATCGTTACCCAGTGTCAGGCGGATTCTAGTTTTAACAGTACTGGTTCATTAGAGTCATGTAGTGTTAGTAATGGAACTTCGAAATATTTAGATGCTATTGCTGTAAGCGTTACTGGCTTTTCTAATTGCAATTCGACTTTTAGTGTTACCGCTAATGGTACCATTAGGGGAACCAGCAAGACCGGTTCTGTGACCTGCACCTATGATGCTACTAACAAGGCCATTTCTTGCACTGCACCCACGGTATCCTAATGAAGCTCAAAGCCTTTACCCTGGTGGAGCTCATGATCGTCATGGCCATCCTGGCCATCCTGGCCGGGATGGCCGTTTCTCAATACAGCACTTACAAGCACAAGGCGCAGGCCAAGGACCTGGTGACTCTGGCTGCCGGGTGCGTGCACGAGATCGTAGCCCAATGTGCGGTGGATCCGACTTTCTCCTCTCCTTCGAGCCTGGAAAACTGTCGCAGTCGCAATGCCACCGCTTACCTGGATCCGGTAAACTTTCTTCTTCCCTCCTCCTTTTCCTGTAATCGCACCTTCAGTGTGGTGGCCTACGCCACTGTCCATGGGACCACGGTTGTCTATCAGGCCAATTGCACTTATGATAAGGCCAATCATAATATTTTTTGTTCCGGTCCGGAACAAAAGCGATGAAGGTACGTGGATTTACCCTCATAGAACTCATGATGGTGGTGGCCATCCTGGCCATCCTGGCGGCGGTGTCCTTTTCCATTTATCGGCACTATTTCCATTCCGCCTTCGAGGTGGACCCGATCCAGGTCCTTCTTTCGGCCAAACTGGCCGAGGAGGAATACTACGCAGATCACGGCCAATACGCCTGCCGGATTGAAGACCTCCCCGGTTTTAACGACGGAAATCCAGACAACAAATACTGGCTTAATAATGATGCCGACGGGCGTCGCAAATTCTACATCGAAGTGGATAACGGTAGCTGCAACGAGACCTTCTATTCTCTCCACGTCAAAAACGATACCAACGATCCCGACTGGGAGATCGAGTGGACCCTCAACTGCACGGCCAATGCCAATATCGGAGAGTGCCAGCCGGTCCAGAATAAGGGGTCCAGCACCTTCCAGCGGCTATTTTAGGCCTCTGGCGCGCCCGGGAGGATTCGAACCCCCAACCATCGGATCCGAAGTCCGACGCTCTATCCAGTTGAGCTACGGGC
>NZ_WFVX01000113.1:0-19005 GCF_015491435.1 Thermosulfurimonas sp. | reverse complement strand
CCCTCTACCTTAAGGGCTTCACCTTCGCGGTGGATGGGTGAGATACGTTCACAGAACGTTGCTTGCGCCCTTAAGTTCTTCTCCGTCCTTAATGGCGGAAAGAATCCAGGTTTCCACGGCGTCAATTAAAAGCTCTCTGGCCTCCTCGTAATCCTTTCCTTGGGTAATGCATCCCGGAATCACCTAAGGATTCCGGAAAGGAAGTCTTGGAGCACGGTGTCCGGGCCCATGTCCGGAGCTCCGCCGGTTACCACCCGAATCCGGGCCGTCTCCAGACGTTCCTTCCATTCCGGGGGTATATCCAGGGCCAGGAGATGGGTGGCCACCTGCTCCTTGAGAAAGGATTCCAGGTCCTGATCCTCCGGCCGTTTGACCACGTCCTTGACCCGCACGCGTCCGGCCTCCACATCATAAACGGCAAAGAGATCCGCGGAGACCGGGTCCTTAGCCAGCCGATTACCCTCCACGGGAATCGCCACCCGCATGTAGCGCCCCTCCTCCACCTCGCGCCACATCTCCTCCGTGGCCGCCACCACATTGCGCACCAGTTCGTCGAAGGCCCGGGCGGTGATGGACTCGGGGTAGGCTCCGACCACCGGTTTCCCCGCGTCTCCGGCGGCTACCACCCGTGGATCCACCGGAATACGGCCCAGAAAACGGATCCCCATTTCCTCGGCCAGTTTTTCGCCTCCGCCCCGTTTGAAGAGATCCAGTTCCTTTCCGCAGTGCGGGCAGATGAAACCGCTCATGTTCTCCACCAGGCCCAGGATGCGCATCTTGACCTTGCGACAGAAGTTGATGGACTTCTGGACATCGATGAGGGATACCTCCTGCGGGGTGGTCACTACCAGAGCGTAGGCGTCGGGGATGGTCTTGGCCACGGTAAGGGGTTCGTCACCGGTGCCGGGAGGGGCGTCGATGATGAGGTAGTCGAGCTTTCCCCAGTCTATGTCTCCGATGAATTGCTTGATGGCCGAGATCTTTAACGGCCCGCGCCAGATGACTGCGGCGTCTTCCTTGGGAAGCAGGGGTTCGATGGAGAGAAACTTGAGGTTCGGGGAATAACTTATGGCCCCCAGGCGCCCGTCCGGCCGGCGGGGGAGTTTTTCCCTCCTCACCCCCAGCATTTTGGGGATGTTCGGTCCGTGAAGATCCACATCGAGCAACCCCACCATGAAATCCTGAAGCGAAAGCCCCACGGCGAGATTCACGGCTACGGTGCTCTTTCCCACTCCGCCCTTTCCGGACATGACCATGATCTTGTGAGAGATGCGGGAGAGCTGCTCGCGTACCCGCCGGTCCTGCTGATCGAGAAGGATGCTTTTGGGCCGCGCCTGGGTCATGGGTTAACCTCCTCCTTTAAGCTCTTACATAACGGAAGCCCTGATTCTGCCATTCCACCAGGGCCTTGATTCCCGCCGGAACCGTGAGGGCTCCCTCGGGTAGCAGGGTCGGGTCTATTCCGAAGGCCCGCATGGCGTTTTCGCAGAAATAGACCGCCACGCCATCCCTTCGAGCCTCCCGATAGAGTTCCTCCACCTCAAGGAAGCGCTTGAGGATGGTGATTCCCTCCGCATTTACCAGAATGCGCACCTCGTGAGGCTCTCCGCCCATGGCCTTTACGAAGTTGCGGGCCACCTTAAGAGCCACTTCAAAACGCGCCGACTCCGGCACATGCATCACCAGTCGATACTCCATGGTCTCCCTCCTTGCCGGGTTCGCTGGTTCGCTTAGGTATTTAATCACGAATTGTGCGTGCGGCAACCTGAATGCTAAATTAAGGACATGCCGGTTTTTGCCGGGTCCCATTTTCGGAGGCTTCTCGATCTGGCCCGCAGGGATCGTCTGGCCCCCCTTTATCTTTTCATCGGTGATCCTCAGGAGACCCTGGAGAAGGCCGGGCGCATCGTGCGTATTCAGGAAGAAAAAGGCGCCCTCTGCGAACGCGTGGATCTGGAGGAGGTTTCGCCGGAGGATCTGCGTTCCCTCCTGGTTTCTCCCGGGCTTTTCGGCCCCCGGCGATTGGTGATGGTGCGCAAGGCCGAGATACTGGCCCAACATAAGGAGCAGATCTCCCCTCTGCTGGAACCCCTCGGCTCGGGGACGGTGCATCTTTTCCTTCTGGCCTCCCGTTTTCCCGAAGATCATCCGCTCTATACCTTTGCCCTGGAAAGGGGAGCCCTTGTTCCCCTGCATCTTCAGAAGGGAAGGGCCCGATTTCTGGCGGAAATGGCCGAGCGTCTGTCCGCCGAGGGTTATACCATGGATCGTCAGGTGGCGGAATATTTCCTCTCCCTGGTAGGAGAAGATTATGCCCATTTCCGGAACGAACTGGAAAAGGTCCTCCTGTACGCCGGAGAAAAGGAACGTATTGAGAAGGAAGACGTGGAGGCAGTGGTCACCCCGGCTCCGGAAACCTATTCCTACCTTTTAGGAGATACCCTGCTGGAGGAGGGGGCCGAGGCGGCACGGGGATTGTTACGGCGGCTCCTGGATCAGGGGGATCCTCCTCTGGTCATCCTGGCCATCCTGGAAAATTACTTCAAGCGCCTCTGGCTTCTGGCCTATCTTTTCCGGGGTAGAGAGGATCTCCTCAGGGAGACCCGTTTTGAGGTTTTTCAGAGGACCTACGCCCAGGCCCTGCGGGAAACCTGGCCCGAAAAGGTGCCCTCTCTTCTGGAGAGGTTTCCTCCGTATGCGGCCTTCCGGGTCAAGCGGCATTTATTCGGCCTCTCCCCCGGATTTTTCCCGGAGGTCTTCAAGGCCCTTTATGAACTGGATGTTTCTTTAAAACGGGATTTTATGGCTCCGGAAAAGGCTTTTTATCGATTTTTCCTGCGGGTGCAGGAGCTAGGGAAGAAGTTTTAGGAGTTTTTCCAGTTTCGAGCGCAGTTCCTCCTCGGAACGGAAACGCAAGGTCAGGCTCAGGGTATCAGTTTCGAGAGCCGGTGGGGTCTCGAGAAGGGCCTCTGCAGTCCGCACCCTATCCCGAAGTCGGGAGAGTTTCTGCTGGGTCTGAAAGAGATGCGGTCTGAGGCGGCGACGTAGCTCGGAAAGGAACTCGCCGCGGTCGGTGCGATCTTCCAGCTCCCGGAGCAGGTCTTCCGGGGCCCGGTCTTCCCGGCGGGCGAGGTCGAGAATCCCTTCCAGGGCCTCTCTTTTTTCGGAGGCAGAAAGACCGAGTCTTTCCAAAAAATTCCATATCCTTTCCCGCCATTCGGAGGGATAGCGGAAGAGCAATCGGGCCGCCCTGGGGGGTAATTTTCCCGTGGCCAGAGCCTGGCGAACCCTTCCCGAAGTTCGGGCCACTTCCTCCAGAAAGAAGTATCCCTCCGGCGTGGGGCTCAGGCCCAGGCGAGGAAAAACCCTGCGAACCACTTCTTCCGGAGCCAGGTATCTTCGAAACCGGACCACCACTTCGGCTTTTTCCACCAGATTTAGTCCCCGCCAGAGATTGCTCTCCAGAGCCATTTCCTGGAGGCGCAGAGGGTCCGTTTCCGGCAGGATGAATACCGGAACCTCCTCCTCTCCCAGGGCTTTCCAGGCCAGAAGCCGTCCTTCTCCGGCCACGGGAAGAAATTTTTCTCCGGCCCGAGCCACCAGCGGGGGCTCCAGGATCCCGAAACGATGGATGCTTTCCCGGAGAAGGTCCCCGCGAGAGGGAAAGGAAAAGACAAAGGTTCGGGAGTCCAGGTCTATTTCCTGCCAGGAGAGCCGGGCCCAGCGCATCAGGAGAGGATTTCCCCGGTAAGACGTTTCAGGGCTTCCAGATAGCGTTTCCGGGTCTTTTCCACTATTTCCGGGGGTATCTCCGGGGCCGGGGGTTTTTTATCCCAGCCGATCTGGAGGAGCCAGTCCCGAATGAACTGTTTGTCAAAGCTCTTCTGGGGACGTCCGGGTTCGTACTCATCCCGGGGCCAGAACCGGGAGGAGTCCGGAGTGAGCACCTCGTCCACCAGCAGGAGTTTGCCGTCGGCAAGACCGAATTCGAACTTGGTATCGGCGATGATTATTCCCCGGCTTTCCGCGTATTCCGCAGCCTTACGGTAGAGGGCCAGCGAAAGCTCGCGCACTTGCTCGGCAAGCTCGGGCCCGATAATCCGGGCGCATTCCTCAAAGGTGATGTTGACGTCGTGTTCCCCTTTTTCGGCCTTGGTGGAGGGGGTGAAGATGGGTTCCGGAAGGCGGTCGGCCTCGCGCAGACCCTCCGGAAGCTTTATTCCGCACACCGTGCCGGTTTGCCGATATTCCTTCAGGGCCGAACCGGTGATGTAGCCGCGGACGATACATTCCACCGGGAGCACCCGGGCCTTTCGCACCAGCATACTCCTTCCAAAAAGAATTTCCCGATAGGGGGCCGTTTCCTTGGGATAATCGTGCACATCGGCGGTGATAAGATGGTGGGGAACGATATCCTTCAGAAAATCGAACCAAAAAAGAGACATCCGGGTGAGGATACGCCCCTTATCCGGAATAGGGGTGGGAAGGACCACGTCGAAGGCCGAGATGCGGTCGGTGGCTACGATGAGAAGAGCGTCACCGAGGTCGTAGATGTCCCGCACCTTGCCCCGGGAGAGGAGTTTAAGCCGGGAAAAATCGGTTTTATAAAGGGCCGAAGCCATGATTATCTCCGGAGATTAAGCCGCAGCCCGGGCCAGCTTCCGGGTGCGTTTCTTGAAGCGGGAGGCCAGCCGACGATAACGTTCATAACGTTCCCAATCTTTCTCGGCCCTGGCTTTCTCTGCGAGTTCCCTGAATTTCTGAATCTTGGCCTTGAGCTCCCGCATCGAACCCCCTACCTTCCGCGGAGCTTCCTCGATACCATAGACCTTCTTGAGGGCCGAAATGAGCTCTTCCTTATTCATGCCGTGAACGCCGCTTATTTCCGGAATCTGAAGGGCTATCTCCCGCAGTTCCTTGATAGTCATCTTCTCGAGTTTCTTGGGAAGAGGGGGAAGCCCGCCCGCCTCCTGGGTTTCCTGAACCTCCTCTTTGATCTCCTCGGCCATGGTTCCCTCCTGCACGCCGTTTTTTTTCTCCCGAAACATAAACGCTTTAAACCGGATCTTCAAGTCGGTTTAATTTGTAGCTCAGGCCGGTTAAAATGAAGCGGAGTATGCTTCCCTGGGGGATTCTGGAAGAGGAGGACTGGCGTATCCTAAAAGATCTCTATGCGCTGGCTCCGGACTGTGCTAAGTTTCTGTCGCGACGTTTGCGCCTGGATCTGGAGGAGACCAGACGCAGATTGCGTCGCCTCGAATCCTTAGGGTTTCTGGAACGGGTACAGGGAAGATTTCTCAAAAAGAAGGGTCTGAGGCGTCCCAAACACATGAACCATACCTATTACGAACTGGCCCGGGAGGCTCGCCTGTATCTGCGTACATTACTCTTTGAGGAGGGTAGATCCGCATGACCGAAGAGGTGTCCTTTTCCAGCCCTGAACTCATGGAAGGCGAAAGCATAGAGGTTCCCGAAGTCTTACCCCTTATGGCCATAAGAGACATCGTGCTTTTTCCGGGGATGGTTATTCCCCTGTTTGTAGGCCGGGAAAGGAGTCTGGCCGCGGTATCCACGGCACTGGAGGGAGAAAAACTTCTGGCCCTGGTTACCCAGAAGGATCCCATGGACGAGGATCCTTCTCCGGAAAGGCTGTATCGGGTAGGGGTGGTGGGGCTCATCATCCGCACCTTTAAACTACCGGAGGATCGTCTCAAGGTTCTGGTTCAGGTGCTGGCCCGGGCAGAGATAGAAGAATTCCTCCAGATAGACCCCTTCTTCCGGGTGCGCATTCTCCCGGTGGGGGAGAGAGAACCGGAAAGTCTCTCCGTGGAGACCGAGGCCCTGATGCGTTCGGTAAGGGAGGTAGCGGAAAAGGTCCTGGCTCTGCGGGGGCTTCTCAATCCGGATATCTCCTCGCTTCTGGCTTCGGTGGAGGAGCCCGGGCGGCTTTCCGACCTTATCGCCGCTCATGTGCGCTTCAGGATCTCCGAGGCCCAGGATCTTCTTGAGACCTACGACGGCCTGGAACGCCTGAAAAAACTTTATCGTTATCTCCAACGGGAGTTCGAGATCGCAAGCCTTCAGGCCAAGATCCAGACCGAGGCCCAGGAAGAAATGGCCCGCTCCCAGCGAGAGTATTTCCTTCGCGAACAGCTGCGGGCCATAAAACGCGAGCTCGGGGAGACGGACGAGCTTGAGGCCGAGATCGAGGAGTTGCGGGAAAAGATCAAGAAGGCCCGGATGCCCCGCGAGGTGGAGAAGGAGGCCCTTAAACAGCTCTCGCGCCTGGAGATGATGCACCCCGATACCGCCGAGGCCACCGTCATTCGTACCTATCTGGACTGGCTTATCGAGCTTCCCTGGAAGAAGAGCACCCGGGATCGGCTGGATCTTAAAGAGGCCAAAAGGATCCTTGACGAGGATCACTACAATCTCGAGAAGATCAAAGAGAGGCTCCTGGAGTACCTGGCGGTAAAGAAGCTCAATCCCGAGGCCAAGGGGCCCATCCTGTGTTTTGTGGGGCCTCCGGGGGTGGGGAAGACCAGCCTGGGGCGCTCCATTGCCCGGGCCCTGGGGCGGAAGTTCGTACGGGTTTCGCTCGGCGGGGTGCGGGACGAAGCCGAGATCCGGGGGCATCGGCGCACCTATGTGGGGGCCCTTCCCGGGCGCATCATTCAGGGAATAAAGCAGGCCGGGGTGAACAATCCGGTTTTCATGATCGATGAGGTGGACAAACTCTGTAGCGACTTCCAGGGCGATCCCTCAGCGGCCCTTTTAGAGGTGCTGGATCCCGAACAAAACCGCGAATTCGTGGACCACTATCTCGGGGTGCCCTTTGACCTCTCCAAGGTCATGTTTATCGCCACGGCCAACATGACCGATCCCATTCCTCCGGCCCTCCTTGACCGCATGGAGGTAATCTATCTTTCCGGCTACACCCCGGAGGAGAAACTGGTTATTGCCCGGCGCTACCTCCTCCCCCGACAGCTTAAGGAACACGGGCTTGCGGAAGGGGTGTTGCTTCTTTCCGACCGCACCATCTTTCGGGTGATTTCCGAATATACCTCCGAGGCCGGGGTGCGAGAACTTGAACGCAAGCTTGCGGCCCTGTGCCGTAAGGTGGCCCGGAAACTGGCCGAGGGCGAGAAGGGTCCCTTCCGTATTACCCCGGCTAACCTGCACCGGTATCTGGGTCCCCCGGAATATGTGGAGGAGCTTTCTCAGGAGGAGGACGAAGTCGGGGTGGCCACCGGGCTGGCCTGGACCCCTTACGGAGGGGAGGTGCTTTATATCGAGGTTACGGTGATGGAAGGGAAGGGTAACCTCATCCTTACCGGCCAACTGGGAGAGGTGATGAAGGAGAGCGCCCAGGCCGCACTTTCCTATATCCGGGCCCGGGCCAAGGAGCTGGGTATTTCCACCAAATTTTACGAGAAGTACGATCTTCACATTCATATCCCCTCCGGGGCCATTCCCAAAGACGGCCCCAGCGCCGGGGTGACCATGGCCGTGGCCATGATCTCGGCCCTTTCCGGACGCCCGGTACGCAAGGATGTGGCCATGACCGGAGAGATCACCCTGCGGGGGAGGATCCTTCCCGTGGGGGGCATCAAGGAGAAGTCGCTGGCCGCCCTGCGCAAGGGCATCCGGAAGGTGCTTATCCCGGAAAAGAACCTCAAAGATCTGGAGGACATTCCGCCGGAGCTCCGGCGCAGGATCGAGTTTGTACCGGTAAAACACCTGGACGAGGTGCTCTCGGAGACCCTGCTTAAAACCCGGCCTCCTCGAGGTCGTAGGCGTGGGAAAAGAACTTGATTCTAAGCCGGATGTTCCGGCCCCCTTCCCTCTGAAAGACCCTATTTCCCCAGCTTCCGGGCCGCCTCCTTGGCAAAGTAGGTGATGATGATGTCGGCCCCGGCGCGGCGGATGGAAAGGAGACTTTCTATCATTACCCGCTCTTCGTCGAGCCAGCCGAGCCGGGCCGCGGCCTTGATCATGGCGTATTCTCCGCTTACCTGATAGGCGGCGAGGGGGTGGTTGAACTCCTCCCGCAGGGACCGAATGATGTCGAGATAGGGCAGGGCCGGTTTGACCATGATGATGTCCGCACCTTCTTCTATGTCCAGCGCGGCCTCGCGCAGGGCCTCGCGGGCATTGGCCGGATCCATCTGATAGCTTCGGCGATCGCCGAACTGCGGGGCCGATTCCGCGGCCTCGCGGAAAGGTCCGTAAAAACTTGAACAGTATTTGACGGCGTAAGAAAGGATGGCCACATTCTGAAAGCCGGCCTCGTCCAGGGCCTCGCGGATTCTGGCCACCCGTCCGTCCATCATGTCTGAAGGGGCCACGATGTCGGCTCCGGCCCGGGCATGAGAGACCGCGATGCGGGCGAGCTGTTCCAGAGTGGCATCGTTATCCACCTCACCGTTTTTTATGATCCCGCAATGGCCGTGACTGGTATATTCACAGAGACAGACATCCGTAACCACGATGAGATCCGGGACTTCTTTTTTGATGGCCGAAACCGCCCGCTGAACAATACCCTTCTTGGCGTAGGCCTCGGAACCCACCTCGTCTTTCTTTTCGGGGATACCGAAAAGGATCACCGCCGGGATCCCCAGTTCGTAAACCTCCCGGGCCTCGCGCACCGCCTCGTCCACCGAAAGTCGATAGACCCCGGGCATGGAAGAGACTTCCTGCCTTACGTTCTTGCCCGGGCACACAAAGAGAGGATAAATGAAGTGTTTAGCAGAAAGTTCCGTTTCTCTTACCATGCCTCTTAAGGCCTCGGTGCGTCTGAGCCTCCGGGGGCGGTATTCCGGGAAAAACATAGCTCACCTCCTTGGCTAAAATCCCTGTCTCAATATATACCCAATAAAAAACTTCTTGACAAAGCCTTTGAGAAAAAAATAGAATATCCTTAAATTCCTGGAATGAATTTTAAGGAGGTCTAGATGCGAAAAGAAAAGAAGCAGGGTTTTACTCTGGTTGAGCTGGCCATTGTTCTGGTCATTATCGGAATTATTCTCGGAGCGGTAATAAAAGGTCAGGATCTGATTGCCAATGCCCGAGCCAAACGCTTTGCCAGTGAATTGCGCAAATGGGAAGTTATGTTGTGGACATATTATGATCGGCACCACAAATTTCCGGCCAACAAGGACAAATTGGGAGGTCTGCGAGCCCAGGTCCAGAATCCCATCCCTCTGGGGGGGACTTATTTCTGGTTCGGTTTCGGGAAGGATGCCCGGGGGCGTGAGGTCCTGGTGGTGTGTCCCGGCGATGAAAACACCGCCAGTTGCACCAGTGCCAATGTTACCGAGGAAGTGGCCTTTTATTTTCGAAACGTAGATCTTTCCATCGATGGAGCGGAGAATGCCACCGACGGTCTGGTCCTGTGTTTGGGAAGCGGAAGTATCAATACCTCCGACTGGACCCTTACCGGGACGGTGGATAACTGCTCCGACGATTACTGGAACGGAACCGGGGTAACCGGTCTGATCTATTCCCTCGGAGCCCAGAGCTTTAACGATCAGGATTAAAGCACCGGGGTTTCGGCCTTCCGGGAGGGTGAGATTGCACGTAGGGTTGCTGGAGGAAGACGAGCTTCCGCGAGATCTTCGCCCTCTGGTTCTGGAGGTCTCGGCCGGAAGCGAAACCCCTCTGGTTAGGCTTTTTGAAAGGCTCCCCCGGGATATTACGGCCGATCGTCTGGATCGGCGTCGTTTTTTGCTTTCGGGTCCGGTGGAAGCCCTGCGCAACCTCATCCGAGAAAATATGGACCTTAAATTCGCCAAGGGGCTTCTGGGTTATTTACTCCAGTGGGAGCCCGATCTGGTGGCTGATCTTCGTCCCCGGCACGGACTCATTCCTCCCCAGGATTTGGCCTTCTCTCTCCTTCCGCGGGAGGAGGTGAGGAATCTCTCTCCGGCGCTTAAGGCCCGACACCTCTATTTCGGGGTAGAATTTCGGGGGCCGGAGAGTGCGGCCATAGAGATCCTGAAAAGTCGTCTTCCTTTCGAGATCTACGGGGAACCAGGGGGTGAAAGGCGTATCGTTCTTTCCGCAAACCTTGCCGATCTTCTGGTTTATCTGGTAAAACCATTGATGGAGTCTTCAAGTTTAAAAGATGAAGCGCAGGGGTTGCTTGAAGCTTTGAGAAAAGAAGCGCCCGAGTGTCTGGGGTAGGGGAAATGCCTTACAGCGCACAATTTTTTAGAATTCTTCAGGGCCTCGATCCCACTCTTAGGGAGGCGCTGCTTGCCCTTCTTGAAGAGATCGAGCGCCAGCGGGAGACCGCGGCCTCCAGGGAGGATATGCAGGAGGTAAAGGTGGCCCTGAAATCCCTCTCCGAGGCTCAGGAGAAAGCCTGGCAGGCCATAAAGGAACTCACGGAGGCGCAGAGGCGCACGGAGGAGCGGGTATCCAGGCTTGAGGAGGGTCAGGCGAGGCTGGAGAAGGCGCTAGCGGAGCTTGCCGAGGCGCAGAGGCGTACGGAGGAGCGGGTATCGAAGCTTGAGGAGGGTCAGGCGAGGCTGGAGAAGGCGCTGGCGGAGCTTGCCGAGGCGCAGAGGCGTACGGAGGAAGAGCTACGTAAGCTTACGGCGGATCATCGAAAGACCAGGGAAATGCTTGGAAGCCTCCAGCATACGGTGGGGTATATGCTTGAGGACAGGGCCTATACGCATCTACCCCGACTCCTTAAGGAAGATTTTAAAGTAGAGGTCCTTGAACCCCTGCGAAGAAGATTTATCGAAATCGCTCCCAACCGATACGAGGAGCTGAATATCATAGGTAAGGGGCGTAAAAACGGAAAGGAAATCTGGATCCTCGGGGAATGTAAGACCCAGCTCAAAAAACGCGATGTAGATGCCTTTCTCTCCCGGGTAAAACGTCTGGAGAAACACTTTCCCGGAGAAAAAATGCTCCTCCTGGTCACCTATCAAACCTCTCCCCAGGTGGAGCGCTACGTAGAAGAAAAAGGGCTTAAGCTTTATTATTCTTACCGATTTCCCATATAATCTGATATCCTTAGATTTCTTATCAGGGAGGGCAAGATGGGACTTACCGTGGCGGAAAAGATCATCGAGCGGCATCTGGTTTCCGGGAGTCTCAAGCGGGGCGAGCCCATTGCCATACGTATCGATCAGACCCTGACCCAGGATGCCACCGGCACCATGGCCTATCTTGAGTTTGAAACCATCGGGATCGACCGGGTGCGCACCGAGCTTTCCGTTTCTTATGTGGACCATAATCTCCTTCAGACCGACTTCCGCAACGCCGACGACCATCGGTTTCTTCAGACCGTGGCTGCTCGCTACGGAATCTGGTTTTCCCGGCCGGGGAACGGAATCTGCCACCAGGTGCACCTGGAGCGGTTCGCCAGGCCCGGTCGCACCCTCCTCGGCTCCGACAGCCACACCCCCACCGCCGGCGGCTGCGGGATGATCGCCATCGGGGCCGGGGGCCTGGATGTGGCCATGGCCATGGCCGGGGAACCCTTCCACCTCATCATGCCCAGGATCGTGGGGGTTCATCTTACGGGAAAACTTCCGCCCTGGGTCTCGGCCCGGGACGTGGCTCTGTGGCTTCTGCGTAAACTTACGGTAAAAGGCGGGCTGGGAAAGGTCCTGGAGTACTTCGGCCCCGGAGTGAAGGAACTTTCCGTGCCGGATCGGGGCACCATCGCCAACCTGGGCACGGAGATGGGGGCCACCACCAGCGTCTTCCCCTCGGACGAGGTCACCCGGGCCTGGCTTTACGCCCAGGGCCGGGAGGGGGACTTCGAGGAGATCCTTCCCGATAAGGATGCCCGCTACGACGAGGTGATCGAGCTTGACCTCTCGAGCCTTGAGCCCCTTGCGGCCTGCCCCTCCTCACCGGACAACGTGAAACCCGTTTCCGAGATCGCCGGTCGCCCGGTGGCCCAGGTGATCATCGGCTCCTGTGCCAACTCCTCGCTGCGTGACCTCCTGGTGGTGGCCGAGGTGCTGGCACGCCATCCGGTGCATCGGGATACCTGCCTGGAAATCAATCCCGGGTCCCTTCAGGTGGTGGAAAATCTCGAGGCCCTTTCGGCCTTTCGCAAGCTGGTCCACGGCGGGGCCCGGATCCATCAGTGCGGTTGCCTAGGCTGTATCGGCATGGGCCAGGCCCCGCCCACCGAGGCCGTCTCCCTCCGCACCTTCACCCGAAATTTCCCCGGACGCTCCGGAACCCGTCCGGACTATGTCTATCTGGTCTCACCAGAGACCGCGGTGGCCTCGGCGGTGCGCGGGGTAATCACCGACCCCCGGGAACTGGGCGAATATCCCGAAATCAGGCTTCCCGAAAAATTCATCCTGAACGATACCCTGCTTGTGCCTCCGCTTCCGGAAGAGGAAGCCCGGAGGGTGGAGATCATACGCGGGCCGAACATCGTTCCCCTTCCCAAATTTGATCCTCTGCCCGAGGACCTTGAGGGGGAGATCCTCCTTAAGGTGGGGGACAACATTACCACCGACCACATCATGCCCGCCGGGGCGAAGATCCTTCCGCTCCGGAGCAACCTTCCGGCCATAAGCGAGTATGTATTCTCGGCCCTAGATCCGGATTTTTCCAAAAAGGCCCTGGCCTTAAAGGAGAAAGGTCGGGCGGTGGTCATCCTGGGAGGGGAGAACTACGGGCAGGGTTCCTCCCGGGAGCATGCGGCCCTTGCCCCGCGCTATCTCGGGGTGCGTCTTAAGATTGCCAAGAGCTTTGCCCGCATCCACAAAGCCAATCTCGTAAACTTCGGGATCCTTCCCGTGGTGCTGGAGAATCCCGCGGACTACGACCGGCTTTCCCCGGGGGATAGGATTCGGGTTTCCGGCCTGCGCCAGGCCCTTTCCGAAGGGGCCCCGCGTCTGGTTCTCGAGGTTTCCGGGAAGGGTGAGATCCCCGTGCGGGTGGAGCTCACCGAGCGCGAGCGCCGGATAATTCTTGCCGGAAGTCTCCTTAACCTGGTGCAGTCGTGAGATTTCGTCTCCTGGTCCTGATTCTGGCGCTGGCCGGTCTGGGGCTCTTTTTCTTTAATCCCATGGTGAAATTATATACCGATTACCTGTGGTATCGGGACCTGGGGTACGCCCGGGTTCTCCTGCTTCAACTCAAGACCCAGGGATTCCTGGCCCTCGGAGTGGGGCTGGTGGTAGGGCTACTCTTTTACTTTCACGGGATCCTGGTACATCGCTGGGCCGGACGGAACGCCTTCTGGTCCCAGTACCTGGATCCACGTCTGACCCGAATCCTTTCGCAAAAGTTTCGTTTTCTCCTGCGCTTCTCCTCCCTTTTGCTGGGTTTTATCTTCGGACTTGCCGCCCAGACCTTCTGGCAGGAATTCCTTCTCTTCTGGAAGGGGCAGTCCTTCGGGTTGCGGGATCCTCTGCTTTCCCTGGATATCGGTTTTTATGTTTTCAAGCTCCCCTTTTTGCGGTATCTGGGGGATACCGCCCTGGCGATCTGGCTCTTCCTCTTTATTACCGGGGTTCTCATCTTCGTCGGCACCGGACACGTATCCCCGGGAAGCCGCTTTCGTCCCACCCTCTCTCCGGTGTTCAGGCGATATCTGGCGGTGATGCTGGCCCTTTTTTTCCTGCGCCTGGCCTATGACCTTTTCCTGGATCGTGCGGATCTTCTTTTTGATGAACGAGGGGTGGTCTTCGGGGCGGGCTATACCGAGGCCCGGGTGGTGCTTCCGGCGCTCAATGCCATGGTGTTTCTTTCCCTGCTGGCCTCGATCCTTGCGGCCCTTTTCGTATTGCGTCCCCGCAGGGAGATCCTCCTGGGCCTGGTTCTGGGTTACGGACTCCTCTATTTCTTGGGGCTGCGTCTTCTGCCGGATCTGGTGCATCGGTATGTGGTTCAACCCAACGAGCTGGATAAGGAAAAGACCTATATCGGTTATGAGATCCGTTATACCCGCAGGGCCTACGGTCTGGAAAAGGTGGTGGAAAAGCCCTTCCGCTTCGGCAGACCCCTTACCTACCAGGATATCCAGCGCAATGCCCTTACGGTGAAAAATATCCGCCTGTGGGATCATCAACCCCTGCTGGAGACCTACAGCCAGATCCAGGAGATCCGTACCTATTATCGCTTCGTATCCGTGGATAACGACCGTTATCCCCTGAACGGGGAACTGCGACAGGTCATGCTCTCGGCCCGGGAACTTTCCTACCGGGATCTCCCCAGCAAGTCCTGGATCAATCTCCACCTCATCTATACGCACGGTTACGGTCTGACCCTGGGCGTGGTGAACCAGGTCTCTCCCGAGGGGCTACCGGTGCTCCTCATCAAGGACATTCCTCCGCGTTCCTCCATCGACCTGCGGGTGACCCGCCCGGAGATCTATTTCGGTGAGCTCACCGATACCTATGCGGTGGTGAACACCCGGCTCAAGGAGTTCGATTATCCGGCCGGGGAAAGGAACGTCTATACCAGCTATCACGGACGCACCGGAGTGAGGGTAGGGGGCCTGTTTCGGCGCCTTCTTTTTGCCTACCGTTTCGGAACCAGCAAGTTTCTCTTCTCCCGGGATATCCTTTCCGATAGCCGGATCCTCTATTACCGAAATGTGCTGGAGAGGGTCCAGCGTCTGGTTCCCTTCCTGCGGGTGGATACCGATCCTTACCTGGTGATCGGGAAGGACGGCCGTCTCTTCTGGTTCGTGGATCTTTACACCGTTTCCGACCGGTTCCCCTATTCCCGTCGCCTCCGGGGTCTGGGCAACTATGTACGCAATTCCGCCCTGGCGGTGGTGGATGCCTATCACGGTACGGTAAACTTTTACCTTAAGGACCCCGGCGATCCCATGATCCGGACCTATCAGAGGATTTTCGGCCTCTTCAGGCCCCTTTCCGACCTGCGAGAGGATCTGCGTCGGCATATCCGTTATCCGCACTGGCTCTTTTCCCTTCAGGCCCGGCTTTATACCCGCTATCACATGACCGACCCGCGGGTCTTCTACAATCAGGAAGACCTCTGGGAGATCCCCAAGAGCCCCAAGGACCCGCGACGCTATATCCGGGCCTATTACACCATTATGCGCCTTCCCGGGGAGCACGAAGCGGAGTTCATTCTCATGGTGCCCTTTACCCCGGCCAAGAAGAACAACCTTTCGGCCTGGATGTGCGTACGCTGCGATCCCGAACATTACGGCGAGATGTTGGTTTACCGTTTTCCCAAACAGACTCTGGTCTATGGCCCGCAGCAGATCGAATCGCGCATCAATCAGGATCCGGAGATCTCCCGGCAGCTTTCCCTCTGGGATCAGCGGGGAAGCCGGGTCATCCTGGGGACCCTTCTGGTGATCCCTATCGAGGGGAACCTTCTTTACGTGCAGCCCCTTTATCTCAAATCCGAGACCGGCCAGATCCCGGAGTTGAAGAGAGTTATCGTGGCCTACCGGAACCGGATCGTGATGGCCAAAAACCTGGAGGAAGCCCTAGGGGAACTTTTCGCGCCTTCGGTAGAGAAGGTTTCCGCTCCTCCTGCCCGGGTTTCTTCAACCCCCGGAGCCGGTATGAACACGGAATTACTGCGTGAACTCTATCGTCGGGCCGAGGAGGCCCTGCGCCGGGGGGATCTTGAGGAATTCGGGAAACTGTGGAAAGAATTGGGAGAGGCCTTGGGGCGGTGAGGAAATATTTTTTGATCCTGGGGTTAGGGATAATTCTCTCTTTTTCTCCGGTCCAGGCGGCGGAATCCGTTTTTAAACCCCTGGAACAACAACTGATCCGGGACGGCCTTTCCGCCGAACTGGTGAAGAGGGTTTTTGCCGACCCGCGGGTCCGGTTCCTTCCCCAGATCATGCCCCGCAAGCTTACCTGGGACGAGACCAAACTTCCCTATCAACAGTTCCTGAAACCTCAAAGGCTGGCGCGGGCCCGGGCCTTTCTGAAGGACTATGCTCCCCTGCTTCGCGAGATCGAGAACACCTACGGGGTGGACAAAGAGATCCTGGTGGGTCTTCTCCTGGTGGAGTCCGATCTGGGGCGTCACCGGGGCCGATATCGAATCTTCAACGTCCTGGCCAGCATGGCGGTGTCGGCTGATTGGCAACGCGTCAAACCCTATCTTCCCCCCGGGCTCTCCCCGGAGGAAGAAGCTCGCTTTCGGGAGATCATGGCCCGGCGTTCCCGCTGGGCCTATCGCGAACTTCGGGTTCTTCTCAAGCTTTCCCGGAAATACGGCATGGACCCCCTGGCCCTCAAGGGCTCCATTTTCGGGGCCTTCGGCTATCCCCAGTTTGTCCCCAGCAGTTTTCGGGAATACGCCGTGGATGGAAACGGTGACGGACGAATAGATCTTTACACCCTGACCGATGCCCTGGCCAGCGCGGCCAACTATCTTCGGGCTCACGGCTGGCGTCCGGGACTTTCCCGGGAGGAAAAGAAACGGGTGCTCATGACCTATAACCACAGCGAACCCTATGCGGAAACCATCCTTAAAATTGCGGAGTATCTGCGTGCTTCCCCGGGCCGAGATTCAAACACGCCTTGAGTCGCTGAGGCGGGTCCTTTCCCGGAAAGGCCTGGATGCGGCCCTTATTACCTCTCCACTACACCTCTTTTATTTCACCGGGGCCTTTGCCCTGGGACACCTTCTGGTCACCGCTCGGGAGATACGTTTTCTGGTTTTTCGCCCCCTGGAAAGGGTGAGGCAGGAGAGTCCGCTTCCAGCGGAATCCCTCCGTTCCCTGAAGGCGCTTCCGGCTGTGCTTGATAATGCGGGCGTTCGGCGCATCGGGATGGAACTTTCGACCCTCTCGCAGGAGCGTTTTCGGCGTTATCAGGCGATCCTGGCGGATTATCAACTGGAAGATCTTTCTCCGGATCTCCTCAAGCTCAGGATGTACAAGTCGTCCTACGAGGTGGATTGTCTGCGCCGGGCCGGAGAACTTCTGGCCGAGGCCCTGCGAGAGGCCCTTCCGGAATGGAGGGAAGGAATGAGCGAGCTTGAGGCCCTGGGGAGGGTGGAACTGGCCCTGCGTCGGCGGGGACATCCGGGGCTGGTGCGTTCGTCCCGCGGAAACGAGTTTGCCACCGGTCTTCTGGTTTCCGGGAAGGAAGGGCTAACCCCTTCTTACATGGTGGCCGGGGAAGGGGGGTGCGGGGTCTTGGGTTTTCCCTCCGGGGCGAGCCCTAAACCTCTCCGTCGCGGGGAACCCGTGTTGCTTGATGTGGCTGGTTTTTACGCTGGCTATTATGTGGATCAGACCCGGATGCTCTCGGTGGGAGAACCTTCATCGGAGGTGAAAGATCTCTTTTCCCTGGCGCTCCGGCTTATGAAGGCCGGGGAAGGGGCTTTGCGCTCGGGCGTCCCCGCCGAAGAGGTCTATTTCCGGGTAGCCGAAGAGGCCGAACATCTGGGGGTGAGCCGCTACTTTATGGCCCACGGTCAGGAAGGGGTGGGCTTTGTGGGCCACGGCGTGGGTCTCTGTGTGGATGAGGATCCGCCCCTTGCCCCGGGGATTCGTACCACCCTTCGCAGTGGAATGGTCCTGGCCCTGGAGCCCAAGCTGCATGTCTCGGGGACAGGGGTTATCGGACTGGAAGACACCTTCTATCTTTCGGAGGACGGGCCGCAACGCCTGACCGTGTTTCCACGCGATCTTTATCTGCTGCCGTAGTTATTGGTTTTTGGGCCGGTGTTTTTTCCACCAGCGCAGGAAGAGTTTGCGCTTGAGAGGGGAGAGATAATCCACGTAGAGGATCCCGTTCAGGTGATCCAGTTCGTGCTGGATGGCCCGGGCCCCGAGGCCGGAGAGCTCCATCTCGAAGGGTTTGCCTTCGCGATCCAGGGCCCGAACCAGGACCCGGGCCGCCCGTTTTACCCGGGCCGAATACCCAGGAATACTCAGGCAACCCTCCTCTTCATAAAGTTCCCCCTCGGCCTCCACGATCTCGGGATTGATGAAGACCATGAACCCCCGGGGAAGCCCCTCGCGCTCCCCGAAATCGGTTACGAAGACCTTTTCCAGCACCCCTATCTGGGTAGCGGCCAGCCCCAGACCCTTGGCCGCATACATGGTTTCCCGGAGGTCCTCGATAAGTTGCTGCAGACGGCCGTTTATTTCTTTTATCTCCCGGGCCTGCTCCCGCAAGAGCGGGTCTCCGTAATAGAGGATCTTTCTAACCGCCATCTTTCCTCGGGTTACTCCTTTCGATTTTCGTCCTGGTTAGGGAAAGATCTTAGCCGATATTGCCAGGAAGTTTGAGTATTGTCAAACGCGGTACGAGTGTTAAAAAGGACCGGATCCCCTGATCGGAGGCCGGTGATATGCATCCGCTGCTTTCCGTAAAGGAGGGCGAAAGGAGGCTTCTTCTCGGAAATGAGGCTATTGTACGGGGAGCGCTTGAGGCCGGGGTCCGGGTGGGGGCGGCCTATCCCGGAACCCCTTCCTCGGAGATCGGAAACCACCTCTTTGCCCTCTCTCAGGAACTTCCCGGGCTCTATTTTGAATTTTCGGTAAACGAAAAGGTGGCCATGGAGGTAGCAGCGGCGGCCGCGGCTTCTGGCCTGCGCTCCCTTACCTGCATGAAACACGTGGGGCTCAACGTGGCCGCAGACCCCTTTCTCACCTTAGCTTACGTAGGGGTTAAGGCCGGGATGGTGGTGGTCACCGCCGACGATCCCTCCTGCCATTCCAGCCAGAACGAACAGGACAACCGCTACTACGCCCGGCTTTCCGGGGTGCCCATGTTGGAGCCGGCCAGCCCGGAGGAGGCCCGGGCCATGACCCTCTACGCCTTCGAGCTTTCGGAAAAACTGGAGCTTCCGGTGCTCCTGCGGACCACCACCCGGGTCTCCCACGCCCGATCCGTGGTGACCTGCGGAAAGCTTGCGGACTATTCCCGTTTTGAAAAAGGGCGTTTTGAGAAGGACCCCGGGCGCTGGATCCCGGTTCCGGCGGTGGCCAGGGAGAGACATCGGGTGCTCCTTGAGAAGATGAGCCAGGCCGAGGAACTCGCGAACCGTTCCCCCTGGAAC
>NZ_WFVX01000112.1:0-12057 GCF_015491435.1 Thermosulfurimonas sp. | reverse complement strand
CTGGCCGGGGCCCTGCCTCTCACCCTAGGGGACCTGGAGATAAGGGACCCTATCTATGTCCCGGTGGAGGTAAAGGCCCGGCTAATCCTAGAACCCGGGGTCTCTCTGCGACGGGCCCTCTCTCTGGCTCAGGACAAGCTTCGGAATTTTCTACACCCGGTGCAGGGAAACTTTGATCGACAGGGATTTCCCTTCGGGCAGTTCCCGTATTTCTCGGATTTTTATCGTCTTCTTCACCAGATTCCGGCCATCCGGGCGGTGAAAGAACTGGAGGTCAGCGTACGGGTGGGAAAGGAGACCCGCCCCTACCTTCAGGGACACCCCCCGGTCCTTCCCCGGGGGGCCCTGCCCACACCGGGCGAAATCCTTCTTGAAGGAGAAACGGAATGAAGATCCGGATCCCCAGCCTGGACCGGGGACGTTTCCAGGCCCTCTGGGAACGCGCCCTGGCCGAACTCCCCGGTCTCACCCGGGAATGGACCAATTACAACCCGGCTGATCCCGGGGTGGTAACCCTGGAGGTCCTGCTTTTTCTCTTGGATGTCCTCTACTGGCAACTGGATTTTCTGGATGAGGAGGAGATAGAGGCCTACCGACGTCTTCTGGGGACCTCCTCGGAGGAATCCCTGGCCTCCTGGTGGCGGAAGCATCTTTCCTGCGGGGCCGCGGTTACCGCCGAAGACCTCGAGCGGATCCTCCTGGAATCCGGGCCTTTTGAAAAAGTCTATCTCCATCCGGATCTCCGGGCCCGGGTGGTACGGGCTACGGTGATCTCCTCCTCTCCTTTTCCTCCGGAAAAACTGCGCCGGCTGGAAAAAGAGATCCAGGAACTGGAACTTCGTCCCCTGACCCTGGAGATCCGGCTTGAGCCCCCGCAAAAGACGTTCTTTTCTCTGGAGACCCGGCTTTATCCCCTCCCGGGATATTCCAGGGAAGGGTTGCGTCAAAGGCTGGCGAGGGCCCTCTGCCGGTATCTTTCTCCTCTTGAGGGGCTGGAGGGAAAGGGTTATCCCCCGGGCCGCCCCCTTTATCTTTCGGAGATCTACGCCTGTCTGGAAAAGACCCCGGGGGTGGAGGGCCTAGCGGACCTCTCGGTTCAGGTCTATCCTCCGGGACGATTCGACGGAGAGAAGATCCTCCCCGGAGAGGAACGCTTTCCGGAGCTCCTGGAAATCTCTCTCTATCTGGAAGAAAAGGAGGTTTTCCCTTGTCCTTAAAGGTCTTCTTTCGTCGGGCAGCGGAACTCCGGTTCCCGGAAACTCTGGAACTTACCCCGGAGGGATTGAGGCTGAAAAAGGAAGAGCGGCTGGCCCTTCACCCCTTAAAAAGATGGTCTTTCCCCGGAAAGATCCTTTCCGCAGAAAGGACCCTCTGCGACCAGCTTCTGGTTCTCCTTGAGGACGGGAGGCTCCTGGTGGCGGAGGAAGGTTTACGGGTACTTCTCTCCACCCGGGCCGAGGCCCTGGCCGCCTTTTCCGGGGGACTGTTTCTGGTGGGACAGGACCGAATACGGCTCCTTTCCTCCCCTCAACTCCGGGAATTACACCGTTTCCGGGGGCCGGGTCAGGCCGTGCTCTCCGCCACGGTGCGCCGGAAACGTCTTTACGTCTTAACCTCCTCGCACGAAGTATGGGTATATACCCTCTCCGGGAGGAAGGTAACCCGGGTACGGGTCTCGCCTTCCTATCGGGCCCTCAAGGCCCGGGGATTCCTTTACTGGTTCGACGGGGCCAACCTCATCCGGGGCAGGAGTCGGCTTCCTCTGGATCGTCCCCGCCCCCGGGCCTTTTTCCTGCCCGGCCGGGGAGGCCCCTGGTTCCTGGAGTCCGAGGGGACGTTGCTGGCCGGACAGCGGATCACCCGGACCCCTCCGGCGGAAGGGGCCCGGATCTCCTTTCTCCTCCCCGGGGACTATAGCGAAGGATTGCTCTTCCTGGCCGGGAAGGGATCCTTCCGGATCATCTTTCCGCAGACCAAACGCGCCGGACGCCTGGCCCGGATACCTTCCACCCAAACGGACCTCCGGGTGGAGGTGGAACTCTTCGGTGAAGAAACCGTCCTGGCCGGGGTACTGGCGGTTCCCGCGGCCGTGGATCTTCTGGAACTGGTTCCCCCGGTCTATCGGGAGAAGGCCGAGGAACTGCTCCTGCCGCTCCTTACGGCCTTCCGTCTGCTCCACGATGGGATTCTCCTTTCCAAAGACCTCCTCTTCCAGAGTCTTTCCGGAGAGGGAGATCAGGAGGAACTCCGATTTCCCGCGCAGATACTGGGGTTTACGGAAAAGGGGCTTGCGGGAAAGGAGCTTCGAAACTGGCTAAAGGCCCTTCCGGAGCTTTATCGTTACCGGGGCAGTGTGTACGGAATGCGGGAGGTCCTGAGGCGGTGCGTGGGCTCCAGGGCCTTCCTGCACGAGGCCATCGGCTGGAGCAAAACGGAAAGGGAAGGAGGCCCTTTTTCGCGTCTTTTCGGCCGGCAGGGAAACCTCTTCCTGGTATTCCTGAGCCCGGAGGTGCCCCTGGAAAGGATCGCCTTGGTACGGGAGATGGTCCCCCAATGGACCCCTCTGGGAACGGAGGGACGGGTCTGGCCCCTCAAACGGCGCCTGGTGCTGGGAGAACCCCTGGCCCTGGGGCTCAACACCGTTCTCGCCCGGGCGGAACTGGTGATAGGACAAAGTCGCCTGGGGCAGGATTCACGACTTGCGGAGAGGGGGCTCTGCGGGCGTTTGGATCTGCGGGCTACGCTCGGACGAGGGGCCCGTATTTAAAAATACCTGTTAGAAGGAGGAAACCATGTCCTTACCCCAAAAGGTTGTCCGCAGGTTTTCGCTGGGGCTGGAAAGGAACACCTATTTTTTTGGTAAACTTCTTACCGCCGAGGATTTCAACCTAGAGCAGGACTATCTCCTGGCCCGGGAGGCCCTGATCAACGCCACGCTCCTGGGGCCGGGGATCGTTTCCGGCCTGGAGGTCCGGGATCTTGAGGATCGGGGCGATCACCTGCTTTTTACCCTGACTCCGGGACTGGCCATTGATCCCGAGGGGCGACTCATCTTTGTGCCCCAGGAAAAACGGGTGCGCGTGGAACCGAAAAACCGGGCTCCGGAGCTGATGCTGGGGATCTTCTACCAGGAATGCCCCCGGGAACCCACGGTGAGCGTGTGCGATCCCAAGGAGTGTCAACCCAACCGGATACGGGAGGAATTCCGCATCCAGGCCGGGACCTCCCTTCCCGGAGGAATAATCCTAGCCCACCTGCATCTTCAGGAAGACCGCTATCTTCTGCGTTCCACCCCTCAGCTCCTCCTACCCCGGGCGGAACTACCCTCGGAAAGACTCCTTGGCTTGCGCGAGATCCTTCGCTCCCTGCTGGGGCTTAGCGGAGGCCTGCGCCGGGTGGAACAGGAGTTACAGGCCCTGCCCCGGATAAAACGACGAGAACTCAGCTTCCTCTCTTCCCCGGAGAAGAATCCCGTGGAACTGGATTACGGATTTCGGGAATTGCCCCTTACCCAGATTCTCTGCTATCTTCCCCTAAAATACGAGGTTTCTCCCAAAGAGCCCCGGAGGGTGGCGGAAGAACACCGGGAGGCTATGGAGCGGGGGGACCTGATGATAGCCTCCTATCCGGTGCGGGATTTTTTCCGGGCTCCTTCGGGCCCGCCAGGGCCGGGGGAGGAAGGGCCTCCTCCGCCAGGGGCTCCTGTGGCGCCTCCTCTGCGTTCGGCCCTACTCCTGCGGTCTCCCATCGTAACCCATCTTCGGGGCCTGCGGGCCCTCTCCCCGGAGATCACCCTCGAGGAAGCCCGGAACCGGACCCGGAATCTGGGGGTGGACCTCCGGGTGGACCCCGGGCTACCCCTGAATCAACCCCTGCGGGACCTTCCCGCCTACACCCATATCCTCTTCTATCCGGCCTTCGATGGCACCCTGGTCCCCTACCTCGCCCTGGAATTCATAGATCCCTTCCGGGGACGGGCCCGCTTCCGTTTCGACTGGGAGGGTTTCCAAAAGGAGGAACCCGATCTGGCCCGAATGTTCCTGGATAAATTTAAGGGCCTTCGCTTCCGGATCATCTTTTTAAGCGAAACCCGGTAAAAAGGAGGTAAACCATGGGCACCACCTATCTGGCTCTGGTCCTTTCGGATCTTCACCTGGGGGAGGAGGACAGTATCCTCATGCATCTGGATCCCTCCCGGGGTGTCCATTGGCCCTATCTGGAGGCCCTGCGGGGGTATCTGGTTTCCCACCTGGACCTCTCCGAGGTGCGGTACCTGGTCCTCCTGGGGGATGCTCTGGACCTTTCCCTGGCCCGGAGACGTCGTGCCTTTCCGGCGCTTAAGGCCTTCCTGGAGGTCTTTCAGGGGCTGGTCTCCGAGGGAATCATCTATATCCCGGGCAACCACGACCACCATATCTGGGTGGCCTTTCAGGAGGAGACCCAGGTCTTCTGCAAGCTGCGTCAGGACCGCCCGGTGGAACCCTATTACTACGTGCTCTGTCCCTATCTGGATTCCGAGGGAATCCATCTTCCGGAACACCACATCAGTCGTCCTTACGGCCGGGAAACCTTCCTTTACCACCTGCTGCCGGAGGCGGCCCGCTCTCGCCAGCTGGATCTCCTGGTGGCCTATCCCCATATCTATCTGCGCACCGCAAAGGCCTCGGCCCTCCTTACCCACGGCCATTTCTTCGAGGAAACCTGGACCCTCTTCACCGATCTCCTTGAAAAACCCCTCCGGGAAATAACCCACCTCGACTCCATCACCCTGGCCAAACTGGAACAGATCAACGCGCCCTTCATTGAATTCGGCTGGTATTCCCTGGGGCAGGCCGGGGAATTAAGTGTGTTGCTGGAAAAGATCTGGGACGAACTGCACGAACGGGGAGCCGGGCCCATAACCGAGTCCATCCTTCAGGACCTTCGCGACCGTCTGGACCGGGAGATACACTTTCCCTGGTGGGAGGCCTTCAAGGAGGTGTTCAGCGATCTGTGTCTGGATGCCCTGGTTAAGGGGATCAAAAAGCTTCTGGAACAGCAGGCCCGGGGGAAACCCCGTTCCGGGTCCTCCCTGCGCCATAAGCCCGAGATCCTCAAGGAAAAGAAGACCCGGGAGCGCATCCGGAGGTATCTGCGCCTGAGTCTTCCGGACTTCCCCGGGATGGATACCCTGGTCTTCGGACACACCCATGTCCCCTTCCAAAAACGACGGTTTAGCCTGGAGGACGGATCCTCAAGATCCATCTTCTGTTTCAATACCGGGGGCTGGGTCACCGACGTCTATCGGGTTTCCCATTTACTCCGCTCCCGGCCCCTGGTGGTGGCCTTTTCCGGGGAGGGGATCCGGACCCTGGAGATCCCCTGGCCCGAAAAGGAGGCCCTGGCGGAGATCCTCCCGCCGGGCAGGAAAAAACCGGCCACCCCGGAGGAGAAGGAACGCCTTCGCCAGCTTATTCGCAGCCAGCTACTTCGCGCTTAAGCCCGAAGTGGTAAAATAAGCCCGCGACAAAAAATACACCTCCAAGGGGCGGGCAAAATGTGCGGAATTTTCGGGGTCTTCGGGCATCGGGAGGCGGCCAAACTCACCTACTTCGGTCTTTACGCCCTGCAACACCGGGGGCAGGAAAGCGCGGGGATGGCGGTCTCGGACGGAAAAGAGGTGCGGGAGTACAGGGCCCTGGGGCTGGTACCGGAGGTCTTTGACGAGGACATCCTGGTGAAGCTCCCCGGGCACATCGCCGTGGGGCACGTACGTTATTCCACCACCGGGTCCACCACCATCAAGAACGCCCAGCCCTTCTGTGTAACCCATGCCGGATGCACCCTGGCCCTGGCCCATAACGGCAACCTGGTAAACGCCCATCAGATCCGCAGCGAACTGGAGGCCCAGGGTTCCATCTTCCAGACCACCATGGACAGCGAGGTCATCGTCCATCTCCTGGCCAAGGCCGCCCGTAAGGGCATCGTGGAGGCCATCCGGGAGACCATGGGACTCATCCGCGGGGCCTACTCGGTGATCCTGCTCCTTCCGGATCGGTTGATCGCCTTTCGGGACCCTTACGGATTCCGCCCCCTGTGTCTGGGGATGGTCAACGGCGGATACGTGGTGGCCTCCGAGACCTGCGCCCTGGACCTCATCCAGGCCCAGTACCTGCGCGATATCGAACCCGGAGAGATCCTGGTCATCGACGAAGAGGGGCTCCATTCCTACGAAGGGCTTAAGGCGGAAAAACAAGCCCATTGTATCTTTGAGTTTATTTATTTTGCCCGGCCCGACAGTTACATCTTCGGAGAAAACGTATATGTCTTCCGCAAACGCCTGGGAGAAGGTCTGGCCCGGGAGAAGCCTCTGGAGGTGGATTTTGTAATGCCCTTTCCGGATTCCGGGAACTATGCGGCCATCGGCTACGCCCGGGCCACGGGGCTGCCCTTTGAGATGGGGGTCATCCGCAACCATTACGTGGGAAGAACTTTTATTCAGCCCTCCGCAGGGATGCGGGACTTTTCGGTGAGGGTGAAGCTCAATCCGGTGCGGGAGATATTGCATGGCCAAAAAGTGGCGGTGGTGGATGATTCCCTGGTGCGGGGGACCACCAGTCGCACTAGGGTTAAGGCCATTCGGGAGGCCGGGGCCCACGAGGTGCATATGCTCATCAGCTGTCCCCCCATCCGTTATCCCTGTTTTTACGGCATAGATTTTCCCACCCCCGGAGAGCTCATCGCCGCCAAGCATTCGGTGGAGGAGATCCGACGTTATCTGGAACTGGACAGTCTGCATTATCTCTCGCTGGAGGGGCTGATTGCCGCCGCCGGGGGCGATGGAGGGCGTTTCTGTCTGGCCTGTTTCACCGGGGAATATCCGGTCCCGGTGGAAAGAGGCCTGCGCAAGGACATATTGGAGAAGAGGTAAGAGATGGCCTATCGCAACCTTCAGGAATTCGTAAAGAGGCTTGAGGCCGAGGGAGAGCTTTTGCGCATCCGGGAACCGGTTTCCGCGGAACTCGAGATCACCGAGATCACCGACCGGGTGGTCAAGGCCGGTGGTCCGGCCCTCCTTTTCGAGAAGGTCAAGGGGTCGGAACTTCCGGTCCTCACCAACGCCTTCGGTTCCCTGCGGAGGATGTGTCTGGCCTTAGGCGTGGAAAGCCTTGAGGAACTTTCTCGGGAGATAAGCGATTTTCTTCAGGTGGAGGCCCCGGATTCGCTTTTCAAAAAGCTCAAACTGGTTCCTAAGCTCTCGCGCCTGAAAAATATGTTCCCCAGGATGGTAAAAAAGGCTCCCTGCCAGGAGATCGTCCTCCGGGGAGACGAGGTGGACCTTACCCGGCTTCCCATCCTTAAATGCTGGCCCAAAGACGGAGGGCCCTTCATCACCCTTCCGGTGGTTATCACCAAACATCCCGAGACCGGGGTGCGTAACGCCGGGATGTATCGCCTGCAGGTTTTCGATCGGAAGACCACCGGCATGCACTGGCATACCCACAAAGGCGGGGCCCAGCACTATCGCGTGGCCGAACGTCTGGGAAAGCGTCTTCCGGTGGCCGTGGCCATCGGGCCGGATCCGGCGGTAACCTACGCCGCCACCGCGCCTTTGCCTGAGGATATGGATGAATTTGTCTTCGCCGGTTTCCTGCGGGGAAAACCGGTGGAGCTGGTACGGTGTCTCACCGTGCCCCTTGAGGTCCCGGCCGAAAGCCAGATCGTGCTCGAGGGCTATGTGGAGCCCGGGGAAAGACGCCTTGAAGGCCCCTTCGGGGATCACACCGGCTACTACTCCCTGCCGGACTACTACCCGGTCTTCCATGTGACCTGCATGACCATGCGGCGGGAGGCCATCTATCCGGCCACCATCGTGGGCCGCCCCCCGCAGGAAGACTGCTACATGGCCAAGGCCACGGAACGGCTCTTCCTGCCCCTTATCAAAAAGACCCTTCCGGAGATCGTGGATATGAATCTCCCCATCGAGGGGGTCTTTCATAACCTGGCTTTTGTCTCCATCGATAAACGCTATCCCGGGCATGCCCGCAAGATAGCCTGCGCCCTCTGGGGCCTGGGGCAGATGATGTTCACCAAGATCATCGTGATCTTTGACAAAGAGGTGAATGTGCAGGATCTTTCGGAGTGTCTCTGGCGGCTGGGGAACAACGTGGATCCGGCCCGGGATGTGTTCTTCGTACAGGGACCGGTGGATGCCCTGGATCATGCCTCCCCCTATCCCTTTTACGGCTCTAAGATGGCCATTGACGCCACCCGCAAATGGCCGGAGGAAGGCTTCGGCCGTGACTGGCCGGAGGTCATCGAGATGGCCCCGGAGATCAAGGAACGGGTGGACCGGATGTGGAAAAAACTCGGAGTGGAGGAGTTTTTGAGGCGGGCTAAGCGAGGTCTTTAAGGGAAAGCTTTACTCCAGGCAGGACCTCAATTTCCTCATCCGTGCCGTGAAAGGAGACCCGGCCCTCGGCGGTGTAGAGGGCAAGCGTTTTTTCTTTCGGATTCACCACCAGGACGCGCGGGATCCCGAAAGAGAAATAATCCTTAAGCTTGGGATGAAGGTCTCCCGAGCCCGGACCCTCTATCTCCACCACCAGGTCCGGAGGGATCTCCAGATATCCCTTTGGCCGCTCCGGGGACCTCTCCCGGGAGACGAACACGATGTCCGCGGCCCGAAGGGTCAGTGGCTCGCGCGAGATGACAATTCCCACCTCCCCCACCGCAAGCCAGCCTTTACCTTTTAGGAGTTCTTTTAACCGGAAATAAATTTCGCCTTCCCAGTCTCCATGAATAAATCCGGCCGGGGCCATCTCTATGACCTCTCCTTTTACGATCTCATAAAGCCCGGAGGGAATGTTTCCTTCCAGAAGGTCCCGGTAGGTAACCCTCGGGGGATAAAAGAGGGGTTTTTTCGTAAAATCCGGACGGGGAAGGGAGGCAGCCATTTTAAACCCTCCTTAGAATCCTTTTATCACCCGATTTCTATGATTTCAATGCCTTCTGAAAGGAGGAGGGCCGCGGTGACGCCTGGGGCAGGGCTTAAGCCGCAGGAAGGGCTTTTGGCCTTAAGGAAGGCCCGCTTTATTCCCAGGGTGCGGCAGATCCTTAGCACTTCCCTTGCGCCCCGGAGAAAGGCTTCCGTGACCTCTTCGCCTTTACGATTCACCACCCGCGCCTTTCCGGAAAGAACGGAGAACCCGTCTCCCTCAAGGATTTCCGCCGCGGGTCGCGGGGTGGGAAGCCCTCCGAGCTGCTCCGGACAGGCCGGAATGAGGAGATACCGCCCTTTAAGGCTTTCTACAAGTGGCTCCTCGATACGCTTTCCGTCGTACCGGGTGGCCAGGCCCAGAAGACAGGCCGAAAGGAGGACCGGTTCCCTCACACCAGGACCACCGAGGGAGGCTGCTCCGGGGAAGCCTCAATATACCCCAGACGATAGACCCGTTCTCCGGAACCCCGACAGATGGCCTCGGCCTCCTCCGCCACCTCCTCCGGGACCACCAGCACAAATCCCACCCCGCAGTTAAAGACCCGATACATCTCCTCCTCGGAGATACGTCCCTGTTCCATGAGGAACCGGAAAATGGGGGGCATCTCCCAGGCCGACTTCCGGATCACCGCCCGGACCCCCCGGGGCAAAACCCGTTTGAGGTTGTCGTAAAAACCGCCTCCGGTGATATGGGCCATGGCCTTAACCGGAAGGCCCCGATGAAGGAGATTCATTACCGTCTTCACATAGATCCGGGTGGGACGCAGCAGTTCCTCTCCCAGGGGGGCCTCCAACTCCGGGATACGCTGATCCAGGGAAAGCTTCAGTTCCTCCAGCACAATCTTGCGCACCAGAGAAAAGCCGTTGGCATGGAGGCCGTTAGAGGCCAGCCCCAGAAGGACATCCCCCACCGAGACCTCGGAGCCGTCGATGATCCGGGACCGCTCCACCACCCCCACCGCAAACCCCGCACAATCGTATTCTCCGGGGGGATACATCCCGGGCATCTCCGCGGTTTCCCCGCCCAGCAGGGCACAGTCGGCCTCCCGACAGCCCTCGGCCACCCCCTCCAGCAGCTCGAGATAAACCTTCTCTTCCAGCCGACCGAAGGCCAGATAATCCAGGAAGAAGAGGGGCTTGGCCCCGCAGACGACCAGGTCGTTTACGCACATGGCCACCAGATCGATTCCGATTCCCCGGTGGTGCCCGGCCAGGACCGCCAGCTTGATCTTGGTCCCCACCCCGTCGGTGGTGGCGCACAGAACCGGTTCCTTGAAATTCAAATCCAGGGCAAAAAATCCGGAAAAACCCCCGATGTCCGCCAGCACCCCCCGGCGGGGCGTGCTCTTCACCAGTCGGCGGATTTCCTCCACCAGACGGTTGGCCTTGTCAATATCCACCCCGGCTTCGGCGTAACGCGATCTCTCGGCCATGATCAGTAAGCGTAAAGCTTCCCGTACGGACGATGGGTGTAGGGTTCGATCTTTATAAAGGGCTCCCGGAGGATCTCCTGAAGATCCAGATGGAAGTCCTCACAATATTCGGCCAGATGCCGGCGCAAAAGTTCCTGGTCCTGGGCGGTGAGTTCGTGGGGTTTAAGGCCCTTTCCCAGCTGATACTCCTCCACCTTTCCCCGGATATAGATGGTGCCTCCGTGCATTCCCGTACCCAGATAGAGACCGGCCAGGGGTCGTTCGGGGTACCGGGAAAACATCCCCAGCAGGATGATGATACCCCCGGCCATGTATTCTCCCAGGAAATCCCCGGCCTTTCCTCCGATGATGATCACCGGAATCTTATCCATATAGGCCTTCATATGGATCCCCACCCGGTAGCCCACATCGGAATAGACATGGATCTTTCCGCCGCGCATGGCATAACCCACCACATCTCCGGCCATGCCGTGAACCACGATCTTCCCGTCATCCATGGTGTTTCCGGCCCCGTCCTGGGTGTTGCCGTGGACGATGATCTCCGGCCCCCGCATGAAGGCCCCCAGATCCAGACCGGGAGTGCCGTAAATATCCAGGCGAACCTTTTCCGCAATCCCGGCAGCAATGTACCGCTGACCGTTCACGTTGCGCAGGATAAACTCCCTTTCCCCCTCCTCGATCTTGGCCCGAAGCAGGCGATTCAGATCCCGATAATGCAAATCCCTGGCGTCTATCTCCGTGGCCATCAATGCGCGCCTCCTTATTACCCCGGATATCGGCAGACTGCGGCCCCGGTCCTCTCTCCGGGACCGCGCAGGTAACTCCTCTGGTTGGGGATGACCCCGGGCTCAAGCTCCACAATCACCGGTTCCCCGGCCTTGGGGGCCCACACCCGGTCGGGGTCCGGGCAGATGGCCCGGATGGCCGCCTCCTCACTGGCCATGTAAACCATATCCCCTTTCTCCGCCGCTACCAGCGGGCGCAATTTAACCCGGTCGTTAAGCCCCACCAACCCTCCATTATACGCAAAAAGTATGGCAAAGGGACCGTTCAGCATGGCCCCACCGTAAACCACCCGCACCGCGGTGGCCAGATCCCGCTCCTCCGGAGGCATACGATCGATCTCCTCCCAGAAGGGCGGAGCCAGGGCCATACAGGCGATCTCTATGGGCAGACGATGTCTCCGGATGAGCAGATCCAGGAGATAGGCCACCACCTCGGTGTCGGTAAGAAGGGTGCAATGGTACCCGAACATCTCCAGATAACGCCGGTTGGTCCCGTAGCTTGAAATCTCTCCGTTGTGCACGATGGACCAGTCCAGAATGGTGAAGGGATGAGCCCCTCCCCACCAGCCGGGGGTGTTGGTGGGGAAACGGTTGTGTGCGGTCCAGATATAGGCCCGGTATTCCTCGATGCGGAAAAATTCGGCGATCTGGGCCGGGAACCCCACCCCCTTGAAGGCCCCCATGTTCTTGCCCGAGGAAATAACATAGGCCCCCTCGATCCGGGTATTGATCTCCATAACCAGCCGGACCATATAATCGTCTTCGTCCTCGGTGCCGGCACACAGATCCCGCACCTCTCCCTCGTACTTGGGCTTGACAAAGAACCGTTTGAAAAGCGGCGGATTTTCGATGCCCGGAG